>NZ_JBHURE010000029.1:38888-39733 GCF_042674095.1 Lysinibacillus sp. NPDC056959
AGTCTATCCACGTTTTTGTTGGTTCTATCCACGTTTTCGGCGAGTCTATCCACGTTTTTGTTGGTTCTATCCACGTTTTCGGCGAGTCTATCCACGTTTTTGTTGGTTCTATCCACGTTTTCGGCGAGTCTATCCACGACTTGATGGTTCTATCCACGATTTCGCCTTTCTATCCGTCGATTCGACTCTTCTTTCAGTCACTCTGATTTCTTTCCGTCGCCTTGGTTTTTCTTTCCGTCGCTCTCGCCCTTCTATCCGTCGATTCGACTCTTCTTTCAGTCACTCTGATTTCCATCCGTCACCTTGGTTCCTCTTTCCGTCACTCTGACCTTTTTATCCGCCGCTTTCGCCTTTCTATCCGTCGTTCTGATTTCTATCCGTCACCTTGGCTCTTCTTTCCATCGCTTTGACGGCTCTATCCACGATATGAGCTGTTCTATCCACGATTTGACGGTTCTATCCACGACTTCGACGAGTCTATCCACGATTTGAGCGAGTCTATCCACGATTTGACGGTTCTATCCACGTTTTGGGCTGTTCTATCCACGACTTCGACGAGTCTATCCACGATATGGGCTGTTCTATCCACGATTTGACGGTTCTATCCACGTTTTGGGCTGTTCTATCCACGACTTCGACGAGTCTATCCACGATTTGAGCGAGTCTATCCACGATTTGACGGTTCTATCCACGTTTTGGGCTGTTCTATCCACGACTTCGACGAGTCTATCCACGATATGGGCTGTTCTATCCACGATTTGACGGTTCTATCCACGTTTTGGGCTGTTCTATCCACGACTTCGACGAGTCTATCCACGATTTGAGCGAGTCTATCCACGATTTTA
>NZ_JBHURE010000029.1:39830-54042 GCF_042674095.1 Lysinibacillus sp. NPDC056959
TATCCACGATTTGAGCGAGTCTATCCACGATTTGACGGTTCTATCCACGTTTTGGGCTGTTCTATCCACGACTTCGACGAGTCTATCCACGATATGAGCGGTTCTATCCACGATTTGACGGTTCTATCCACGTTTCGGGCTGTTCTATCCACGACTTCGACGAGTCTATCCACGATATGGGCTGTTCTATCCACGACTTCGACGAGTCTATCCACGATTTGAGCGAGTCTATCCACGATTTTAACGGTTCTATCCATCACCTTACTGGTTCTAATAACTTTGGCTTCTCAATTCGACTCTTTTTTCCTTCACCTTAGCTCTTCTTTCTGCCACTCCACCCAATCCACGCTCCAGCCATCCTACCCTACCAACGCAGCTACGATCTTCTCCGGGTCATCTGTAAATATCCCCTGTACGCCGAGCTGCTGTAATTGTTTTGCGTTCTCGACGTCATTTACTGTATATACACGGACAGTCGTTCCTTCATTTAGAGCTTCTTGAACAGATCTCCGAAACGCTGTTGGTAAGTTGACGTGTATTGCGTTTGCCGGGATTTGAGCTGTATAGCTGGTAAAGTCTACTAAGATTTCTGCAAACAGCGCTGCTTTTTCGATATATGGCGCTCTTTGCGAGATCATCTGAATAGATTCATGATTGAAGGAGGATATAATCACTCTTTCTGTCATTTGATAGGCAGCAATCTCTCTAATCACAAGGGCTTCTATCCCGTCATATGGGAATACGTCGGTTTTGAGCTCGATGTTAATGCGGTGATTTGTGCCTGCAAACAGTTCTAATACGTCTCCTAGAGTTGGTATGCTTTCATCTTCACATTCAGCTGAAAACCAGGAGCCAAAATCAAATGCACGAAGCTCTTGTAGCGTGTAGTCCTTGATGTAGCCAGAGCCGTTTGATGTGCGGTCGATTGTTTCGTCATGAATAACGACTAACTCCCTATCTGCTGTTAAATGAACATCTAGCTCAATTCCTGTAATCGGAAGCTTCGATGCGGCCGTAAAAGCAGCCATCGTATTTTCAGGATAATGTGCCGAAATGCCTCTATGAGCAAAAATTTCCAATCTAATAACCTCCTAGTTCGCTCACCTTTAGTTGGTGGGGCGATTTTCTATCATTCAAGTTCTCTTGTTCTTTCCTAAATAAGCCTATTACAATTTCACTTGCTGGTAAATATTATATATAGTAGTATGAGAATCTACATTAATTATACCTAGGCCTCATTGCGTCCGGATTCAGCTTTGAGCTAGGGTCTACTTTTCTCTTCAAAAAGTTTTATTAAAACATCATAAGTAATTAGGAGGTGCTAAAAAATGACTGCACAACATCCAGATTTTCAGGCTGAAGTGGAGCGGCTTGCTTACACTAAAAATTACATGCAGCAAATTTTAAATGAATCGCAAAGAGGTTTGCAATCTGCTCAGGAGAATATTCGTAAGTCGATGGCGGATCTTGACTATTTAGATTCAAGTTTGGGCTACAATAATATTTTGGCAAATGCTCGTTTTTTTGAAATGGCTCGGAACCAAAAGGAAGGCTTAGAAGCTATTCAAAAAAAGCCATACTTTGCTCGAATTCATTTTCAAAAGACTGGAGATCCTGAAGAGTTTCTTTATATCGGAAAAACGTCTTTGTTTCATCGAGAAACGCATGAGCCGATTATCGTAGATTGGCGTTCACCGGTAGCGAATGTTTATTATGATGGTCGCCTCGGGGATATGGAATATGATGTTCGTGGAGAAATCCATAAAGGACACCTATTTGCCAAGCGACAATATAAAATCCAAGATGGTGAATTGCTTGATATTCGGGATATTGATTTAACGACAAACGATGAGTTACTGCAAGAAGCGTTAGCTGGAAAAGCCGATGTGCGTTTGACAGAAATCGTCTCCACCATTCAAAAAGAACAAAATGAAATTATACGAGCACATCTTCGTCAGCCGATTATCGTACAGGGTGCTGCTGGTAGTGGGAAAACAACCATTGCCCTACACCGAATATCGTACTTCCTCTATACAATGGGCGAGCATTTTAACCCTGAGCAGCTCATGATTTTAGCACCGAATAAGTTGTTTATCGATTATATTGGAGATGTTTTGCCAGAGCTTGGTGTCGATAAAATTTGTCAAACAACCTTTACCGATTACGTTCTAGCTGCGACTAAGCTAAAACTGAAACTCCAAAACCCTAATGAGCAGTTAGAATCGCTTGTTGCAGGTGAACCCCAACAGGTAGCTTCTTGGATATCTGAAATGAAGGGCTCTCTTTATTATCGTGATGTCATCGAGCGCTACGTGCAAAAGATTGAGCAGGAAATTGCTAACCAATTTGAGGATGTATTCATTGAAAAATATTGCATTATGCGTGCCTCCCATTTAAAGAAGCTATTTTTATATGAATTTTCTTATATGCCGATTGAAAAACGACTGGCACATATTAAAAAAGTGCTAGCAAGTCATGCCCGTCAAAAGAAACAAGCTATTTTAATTACGCTCCATAAAAAATATGATGCAGCACTTGGCAAAGCACTTGATGGATTCCGTGATGATGAAAAACGTCGTCGAGTTGTCACGAAGTTTATTGATGAGCGTGATGAACGCATTCCTGCCATTGAAAAAGAGGCAAAGTCAACAGCCACTGTTTATATGCGACGCTTTTCCAAACATAACATCAAGACTCTCTATCGTTCCCTTCTAACAAATGCTGAGCTATTAGCAGAGCTTGCACCGGAATGGCATTATCTTGAGCAACAGCAATTTTTACAGGCACATGCTAAAGAACAATGGGTGCTTGAAGATTTAGCTGCCCTTTATTATTTACAAGCTCGCTTAAAGGGCATTCCTGATGAATGGAAAATGAAAGTCGTCTTCATCGATGAAGTACAGGACTATAGTTTATTTCAGCTTGCCGCTTTAAAAACAGGACTGGAGACAGATATGTTTACGATGGTCGGTGATTTAGCACAAGGGATTCACAGCTATCGTTCCCTTACTGCCTGGGAACCTGTCCAAAATCTATTTCCTAGAGCAAGCTTTAGAACACTGCAAAAAAGCTATCGAACGACCATTGAAATTATGGAAGTTGCGAATAAGGTTTTAGCACAAATGGATGAACAGCTGCCATTAGTAGAGCCAGTAGTTCGTCATGGCAATGACCCTACCTATATAGAGGCTCCATCATTCGATGCCCTGCAAATTAAAGAGGTTTTTGATGCCATTCGAGCCAATGGACATCATTCCATTGCTTTAATTTGTAAAACGACTGCAGAGGCGATTACCATGCAGCAAGCATTAAAAGACAAAAAAATTGCTTCTCAGCTTTTAACTGAAGACGAGTCTATTAATCAGGATTTATTGCTCGTTGTGCCGAGTCATTTAGCAAAAGGCCTTGAATTTGATGCTGTGATCGTAGCTGCCTTCGATACACCTTTCTACGATACAAAAGTTGATCGAAAACTACTGTATGTGGCACTCACTCGAGCCATGCATGAGCTATATTTAATTGGTCCAACCAAAAATACTTTTCTATTAGAAAATGAACAGATGTAAAAAAAGTCACCTTCATAGCGACTTTTTTTGCATCGAACATTCAATGCCCATCTATCATTTCCGAGGCGGTATGCGGTAAAACCTGCCTCTGGATAAATACGCTTTTACAACTTTCCACCATGACCTTGGTGCTTCCCTTGGAGGAGACTTCTTTTTAGGTAGTGCCGGCATGCGCATGATAACGACTCCTTTCATAGGCTTGCTATTACTATATGAAGATAGTTACAAATTTATGATAAACGGTTTCCTAATGATAGCTTACACAATTAACTTTGGGACTTCCAGTATAATTTACCAATAAATAGAATAAAAAACATTTTCTTTACACTTATCTAAAAACAGAAAGAGAGATGTATCAAACATACGATACATCTCTCTTTTTCATATTTTATAAACTAATTGTAAAATGACCGTTTCCATCGCCAATGTGGCAATATATTCATTCGCCCACGAATACAACGTTTACAACCTTTTAATTTTCTATAAGTTGAGTGGCCTTTACTTTCTTTTTCCGTCCTTTTAAGAAAAACGATACAACAAGGGCGATAATTATAAAGACTAACCCAAGCGTAAATGCCTCTTGGAAACCAGATGTTAATCCGTTTAGCTTTTCAGCGGGATCCATTGGATTTGCCGAGTTTTCCATGTATTTATTTGTACTTGCTGTCATTTTAGATATAAATATAGCTGTTCCAATTGCGCCGGCTACTTGCGATAACGTATTAAAGATCGCTGTACCGTGTGGATAAAGCTCTGGTGTCAATTGATTTAACCCATATGTTTGTACTGTCATTACAAACATGAGTCCAACCATTAATACACTGTGCATCAAAATAATTTGTGTTAATGTCGTTTCTGCGTTAATACCACTGAATAGCCACATCGCAAAGGCCACTAGCCCAATACCTGGGATGATAATAGTCTTTGGGCTTAATTTATCAAATAGTAAACCTGCAACCGGACCCATGATGCCGCTAATAATACTTCCTGGTAGCATGATGAGCCCTGATTTATAGGCTGTCACAAGTAAAACCATTTGTAAGAACATCGGTAATAATGTCATCGTTGAGAACAGGGACATCATGACGATGAATATTAACCCAACTGACAAAGCAAACATTGGAAATTTAAAGGCGCGTAGTTCTAAAATTGGATGATCTTTTTTTAATTGACGAACAACAAAAATGACTAACGCTATAACCCCAATCATTAAAGTGATATACACTTTCGGATCTGACCATCCTAAATCACCTGAAGAACTAAAGCTATACACAATTCCACCGAAACCTAATGTCGATAAAAGAATTGATAAATAATCCACTTTTGGTCGTGTTATCTCAGAGACATTTTGAAGATACTTCATTCCAATTGAAATTGAAATGATGGCTATAGGTATAACAAGGTAGAATAACCAGCGCCATCCAAGCGAATCAACGATGATTCCCGATAATGTCGGGCCAATTGCCGGAGCAGACATCATCACAAGTGCGATTAAGCCCATTGTGGCACCGCGTTTTTCAGGTGGACAAATAATTAAAATCGTATTCATTAGTAATGGTGAGATTAATCCAGTAGCGATTGCTTGGACAATACGACCAATTAATAAAACGCTAAATGTCGGTGCAACCCCAGCAATCAATGTACCGACTAAAAATGTGACCATGGCGGTTAAAAACATTTGTCTTGTTGTAAGCCATTGTTGAAGTAAAGCTGTGATCGGTACTAAAACGCCCACAACTAACATGTAAGCTGTAGAAAGCCATTGAATGGTCGAAGCTGTCACATCAAATTCTCTCATTAGTACGGTTAAAGCATTACCAAGTAATGTTTCGTTTAAAAGCGCGACCATTGCACCTAACATTAATGCGATAATTATTGGTTTATGTCTAATAGTAGAAAGATCAACTTTGCTACTTGTAGAGCTAGTAGTCGTCATATTCATTTATTAACTTTCCTCCTACCGTCTTGACTATTAATACATGTGTATACAAAAGATCACAAGTAATATAATATACATGTGTAGATTAAAAAGGCAGAATCAATTTTCAACAGTTGTATAATTAAACTACAGATTAGGAGAAGTGTAGATGAAATCGAATGAAGGGCAATTGGATTTACGTATTAGACGTACACATAAATTATTGTGGGAATCTTTATTTGAATTAATGACCCAATCGAAACAGAAATATAGTTCCATTACTATTAACCAAATTTGTGATCGTGCGATGGTTCATCGAACAACTTTTTATCAACATTTTGAGGATAAAAATGCATTATTAGCTTTTGGGTTTGGACAAAATCAAGAAGAAGCGTTGACAGTACCACTTTTAGATCGATTAACGAAGCCATTTCAAGTGATAGAACAATTCTTACATCATAAAGAGATTGGTAAAATACTAGAGTCTCAAATGGATGACGAACAATTTATCAACTTTATGACTTATCAAACTCGTGAAATGAAGAAACAAGAGAATGAAGAATTACAACGAATTTGTAAAAATCATACGATACCATCTGAGTTAATTATCGAATTCCACTCAGGTGTCATTACAACGTTAAGTGCATGGTGGTTACAAAATAGAAAAGATGTTTCGGCAAAAGAAATGGATAGCTACTTTCATGCAATGATCAATCAAGATATTTTTCAATTTGAAATAAGTTGAGACATTTTTAGTGTAAAAAAATTAGTAGGTTCCATAACTCACGTAAATGTTTTTTCTAGAATTTTTGTTCAAATCATATCCTTGAAACAAAAAACATGAGATTGGTAAATAATCAATCTCATGTATATGAATTATTTAATTTTAACTTATGAAGTCTTGTCCAAAATATTTTATTCATTCAACGGTACATCCTGAAGTACCCATCTTATCGTTCCTTTATAAGCATCAGCCTTAGCGGTTCCGGCTGTTACTTCTAAATAAAGCCCGTCCCCGTCTGGATTCCACGTATTAGAAATGTCGACTACTTCCCTGTTTTTTGTTTCTTTTTTATAAATCTCTGCTGAAGCTTTTTCAGTAAGGATTGAAACCTTTTCACCATAGCGGTAATGTAAGCTATCTAATGTCGCACCCGTCTTTTCCCCTGTTAGCGGCTGCTCTAGTTTTGCTGTCATCATCCAAGAAGGTTTTCTCGACAGCGAACGATTATCTTGTACCGCTAAAGGTGTATCAAGCTGGATAGGATAATACTTTTTATTTTTTGGTGAAATCTCCAGTTTTTTTCCAAAGTCAATCACTTGAGGCGCAGAAACGAATGTCAACACACCAGTAATTTTAACTTTTACTTCATTTGATGTTCCATTGACTACATCATCTGTACTGTATTTCCCTGTTGCTGTTCCTTGGCCTACCACATATTCTCCCTCTGTCGCATCATCTTTCACTTTAGCATTGAAAGTAATTGTTACTTTCGTAGAGCGTGGCAAGTCTGGTTTGAGTTTTACTTCAATCGCAGAACTATTGTATGTGGCTGTACCACTTCCATCTAATACTTTAAGGTCTGTTGGTGGTTCTAAATGTGTATCATATTTTTGTGTAATCGTAAATTGACCATATGTGCCTGTATCTTTTAGGTTATAGCCAGAGTCTACTAAAATCTTATAGCTTAATGTGTCACCTGGCGCAACTTCTATTGTCTCATTGCCATCTTGATTAAATACTAGTTCTTTAATGTCTAATGCTGGGCGGACTTTTATCGTTTCGATATTAGATTTCTGATCAAATTCGTCCATTATATATACAGTAATTTCGTGATCTAATCCATTTTCCATCACATTATTTGGAATCGTATACTCCCACGGAACCTCTGTGTCTAAATTCTCATTTTCATCCTCACTGATTAGCATAGGTTCGCTTCCATCTACCGTATAGTAAAGACGAATACGTTTACTGCCCTTACCGTTCCATGTTCCTGAAATATGATAACCATCATCTTTATATTCGTCATCATTATCTAAGTTAATATCTAGCGTTTCTAAGTTGTTATCAGTTAATGCCATCTCTAAATTCGCTTCTCTGACCGTATCAGGCTCTAATTCTTCTGGATCCCACCTTAATGCCCAACCTGGGTGTATAGTAAATTCCTTCATTAAACCCTTGACAGAGGCATCAGTACCCTCCGCATTCAATTTATTATAAAATTGATAACTAAATGGGTACCTTGCCGGGTCATTATTTCCCTTAAACGTAGTTGGATGATTTTCATAACCTTTACGGTAGAAATAAAGAAAGAAATCTTTACCGTCAGCCAATTTTGTCTCATAAAAATAGAACCCTTCATTATCTCCTAACGAATACATCTTACTTTTGTCATGCCGCCCAGCAATATCCATATGTGCAGAATAAGCAAAATTTGTGTATGGATGTTCATCGCTCAATTTCAAATATTTCATACTTACAGTAATACGCCCGTTTGCATTCATGGGACGCATTTTTATTCTTACATAGCCATCTAGGTAGCTACCATTAATGACAGCCGCATAACCAATCAGTTCATGTGTCGTTTCATTTTTATATAGTTTTAAAAGGGGTATTCCGGAAGTAGATTGAAATCGTGCGCTATCGTCTGGTCTGTCCCCATGAGCAATCATCATTCCATTCCCTTGATTGTAAGGACTCGTCTGAATCGAAGGTCTCCCTTTTCTATAAAAATACGTTGCGACAACATTATTAGGACAAGTTTTATCAATGCAGTTTTTAAGAGCTAGCGCTACTTGGAAATTTTCCGCATGTACAAACGACTTACTGCTTACTAAGCTGCTAAGTGTTTGATCCGGAGTAGACAATAATGGACGGCCCCAGTCGTCCTTGTTACCTTTATAAGAGTCCTTCGTATTTAACGACAAATATGTCCTGTCATTGAAAAAGTCTCCAAAATACATGTAATATGTTCTGCCGTCATCGTTTCTTTTCGGGATTTCGAGACCTCTATTTTCTGTCATTCGTGTATAGCCTTCTTCTTCTAAGTTTTTCTCAGAATCATCCAATGCCGAAAAATCAATATCCTCAATTTTACCAACACTACTAATAGGTATTCCTTTACCGCGCGCAGCTATTGTAGCTCTATTACATTTAGGCGCTGGCTTTTCTTCATTGTTTGCTAGCTCTTCTTCACTGTTAGACCCTAGCTGTTCCTCTCCTTCAATTACTAGCTCTTCTTCGCTATTAAATCCTAACTGTTCTCCATCTTCAGTTGTCAGCTCTTCTTCGCTATTAGACTCCAGCTGTTCCTCACCTTCTGTTGTTGAATTCTCTTCTATTTCAAACTCTGATTGTTCCACACATAAAGGTACTAAACCTTCTTCATTTCCTGATTCCGGTTGTTCTTCCCCTTCAGTTATTGGATCTTCTCCATTTTCGGCCTCTGGCTGTCCCTCTCCTTCAGTTGCTGGATCTTCTCCATTTTCGGCCCCTGGCTGTCCTTCTCCTTCAGTTGTTGGATTTTCGCCATTTCCAGTCTCTGGCTGTCCCTCTCCTTCACTTGTTGGATTTTCGCCATTTCCAGTCTCTGGCTGTCCCTCTCCTTCAGTTGTTAGATTTTCTCCATTTTCAGTCTCTGGCTGTCCCTCTCCTTCACTTGTTGGATTTTCTCCATTTTCAGTCTCTGGTTCCTTACATTCAGTTGCTAGATTTTCCTCATCAGACTCTAACTGTTTCTCACATTCAATTTCCAGCTCTGTAGGATCACCCACAATTGATTCTGCTTCAAATAGATTAAGCTCGGAAAAGACTAGGACAAAAACCAATATGGATATTACTATTTTCCGCATTTTTTCTTTTCACCGACCTTCTTACATGTTAGGCAGCTTCATAATGAAACAATGAAGCTAATCTCGCATACTAATCACTTTGTGTCCTTTTCATTTTTTCAAATTAACTTTTTCTTTTTAACAAATGCTTCATCTGATTTTTTATTGATTCACTTGTTAAAAAACCAATCGCTATAAAAAGCTTGTCATAGTCAGCGTGATACACGCCTCCACCCTTGCATTAGAATCATAAATTGGTGTATGATTTTTCCAAAACGAAAAGTTAGCAATGTAACCGATACAAATAACTCCAGTACAAAGGCGTATTTTTTATCATTCCATATAATTAATTCATTTTTTGTTGTTTTTTCTGCTTCTTCTTGCTATAAAATATATACAACAATAACCCTACTACTAGTAAAATTAGCAACCCTACCATATAAGCTAAATAATTCGGACCTTCAATCGTTACATCTGTTGCGTTAAATTGCTTCACTTCTTCCCCTTTAATGGTAAAGTCCTTCTCGAATTCCCATGATTCTTTGCTCGACTTAGCCTTTAAATGTAACGTATACTCCCCAGATTTGAATTTTTCACCATTTAGTGCAATCGGATACTCAAAATTCGAATTTGGCGCCATTTGCATGTTTTGTTTTTTCGATTCATAAAGCACCTCTGTTTTCCCTTTTTTCGTAACTTCCGCATCCACCTCAAAACTGTTTAAATACGTTGCCGTTGGATTTTGAAGCGTAGCATTAATCACATTACGGGCATTCAATTGTCCAGGTTTAACATCGTGTAATTGCAAATCTTGCTTCACTATTTCATCAGTTTCTTGTAGGGTAATTCCCACTACATAAGCATATTTATTTTCAATACTTATACCTTTAGTTGTTTCCTTGGTATTCTTTGACGCTGCTTTCTTCTCTTCTAATGTAATACCGCCCGCTAAAATCCCATCGAATTCTTCTTCAGGCATCGTTACATTTAACTTTAAATCCTTACTCCCCTTAGCCGGAATCGTAATTTCCTTCTCAGTTTTAATTAAATCTGCTAACTCATAAGGTAATGAAGAATCACGTTCAGCTGTTGTAGAGCCGTACTCTACAACACCATTAAGGTTCGTTGTAGCTGAATGAATTTCGGGCTCAATGACGACATCATATTCTGTTTCATTTTTTAATTGAATCGTTAATGTTTGCTTTTGATTAGGCTCCATTTTCAAATTGAAATAAGATTTTTGTGTATCAATTTGGTTATCTGGAATAACGGTATATACACCAAAATTAAATTTAGATGCAGAAGCAAATGGCGTAAACCATACTAGGTTAACGATTAATACTCCGATTATAGTCAATAATGTATTCTTTTTCATAATTTCTATCATCCTTACTACTTTAGAGAGACTGTCAAAAAGTCTTCTAAGTCATTAAATATTCTTATATGGTAAAAACCCGCTATGCTTATGGAGCAACAGGATATACGAAGGCATAATTCTCCTGTCGCCCACATACTCATGCTTTGTTGCAAATAGAATTAGGAGGCATCGCGGGTTTTTACCTGTTTATCAAACTATTGAAGTAAAATGATAGGATCCTATTTTTACTTTTAATAGTCCCCCATCAGGAAATTTTATTATTGTCCTGTTTATTCAGCTATTCCAGGTACATCTGTCAGCGTCCAAGTTATTGACGTACTATATTTATCTGCATATTTTGTAGTTGAACCTGGGACAAAAAGTTCAATACTATCCGCTGCTGTAACGTCATTACCAAATGCTAATACGTAAGTACCAGACCCTTCATCAGCTTTAGCAGACATAATAGTTTGAGCTACACCCGTTCCATCTTCGTTGAAAGTTAACTCAAAAGATGGTTTGAAAATAGATGGGCTTGGAGATGCAGAACCCGTATTCACCTGACCATTTGTAAACCTAATTTCAGCACCCGTTAGTACCTTATCTTTAGTGCTCTTGAATTGACTGTTCTGTTTCACTTGCAGTGACCAACCTGCATCTGAACCACGACCATCTGTCACTTGTACATAGTTTGGGCCTTCTGCAGGAGTACGATTGCTAAATTTTTGTGGTTTCGCTTTGTAAAATTGATTGGTAGAAGTAATTTTTTGTGTACCAAAGTCTAAGCTAGATGCATAGTCAATACTTAATGGACCAGGTGTTCCTTGCTTTGGATCTTCTCCTTCTGGTAAAGTTGGATCTTCAGGACCTGGTTCCACTGGTTTACCTGTATTTGGATCTTCTTTACCTGGATCAGTTGGGTCTGTTGGCGGAGTTATGATGTCAGAAGCTGGTTCAAATTGGATCATTGCATTCGAGTCATAGCTCCCACCAACTTTTGATTCTGGTTCTTCCGCAGAAGCAGTGACGCTTCCTCCTAATACGAAACCTGTTAACATTGTTGTTGCAACACCTAGTGCTTTTAAATTAGTACTCATTTTCACGTTTAATCATCCTTTATTATTAATTATTATTAGCTGGTACATCCGATAAGTTCCATGTTACGTTTCCCCTGGAATAGTAAGGGAAATAGCTTTGTTTTTTTGTACTTTCTTACCTTCAACTTTCGTCATCTCATCTACTGTCCCCCAAAGGCCAGCCCCTTCAGTTGATTTTGCTGACATGACTAGTGACTCTGCTCCCTTTGGATCTAATGTAATTTCTTTAGCAGCTGTTGATGGTGTTACTCCTTCTGTTTTACCTGTGACAGTTGGATTAACAAATTTGATTTGCGAACCTATTAATTCTTTATGCTGTGCTGTAGCATTAGCAAACTGACCTTCTTGTTTAACGGTTAATGTCCATTCACCATTTAATCCGAGATGATTTGAGATTTGCACATAGTTCAGTACATATTTACTATTCTCACCAGAACGTAACTCTTGAGCATTCGCATAATAAGTTTTTTCTTTGTTCGAGATTGGATTAATACCAAAATCGAGACTTGATGCAAAATCAATGCTTAGTGGTCCTCCAGTTCCCTGTGCTGGATCTATCGGATCTTCTGGATTTACTGGCTTCTCTAAATTTGGATACTTTTTTCTATTTCACCTGGTTCTTCTGCGGAAGCAAATAATGGTGAGAAAGACATCCCACATAGTACCGCGGCCATTGCTACAATTTGCAAAGTTTTTTTAATTACATTCTCCTTCCATTTTGTTTTTTTATATTTACGTATCACATAGAATGCGGATACGGTAAATAACACGCCTAAAATTATTATCCCTAAATAAGATGCTTCTCCCGTTTGAGGATTTTTTCTAGGTACTAAGAATCTAGTACCCTTTCCGAATCAGAATTAAACATATTTTTCTAAAAAACTATTTTCTCTTAGTAACACGGCAATTTCCGCAACTTACATTGTCTTTATATTTCAGTCTCCTTACATTATTATTTATATTTACGTAGCACATAGAATGCGGATACGGTAAATTACACGCCTAAAATTATTATCCCTAAATAAGTTACTTCTCTGGTTTATGGATTTTTTATAGGTCCTAAGAATCTAGTACCCATTCCGAATCAGAATTAAACATACTTTCCTAAAAAACTAATTTCACTTAGTATCGAAGCGATTGCTACAACTTACATTGTCCTTTTATTCATAGATTACAGTCACATTCCATTGCGTTTTTTTATATCTACGTAGCACATAGAATGCGGATACAGTAAATAGGGGCAAGCAGCTTCCGTAAATACCATCATGAAATCTGGAAGGAATTAAAAAATGAAAACAGACATCTTTTCCCTCTTTATCTTCTACAAATTCCAATTGTATTGCCTTTTTCGACACGATACAAATCAACTTTTGTTGCTTTTCTAGCAAAAATTGATAAAAGTTAATCTTGAAATTAATGAGTTTTAATGATTTGCATTTGGTTCGAGAGGTTTGAAACGAGTATTATTGAAAATTTGTTCATCATCATGCAGCGATAACTTCACCTTTATCCCTCTTCTACTGTTAGCTTTTTCTCGACCTTATGACCTAAGTAGCTAGTGGTGGTGTCATTTCTGTTTGCCCAAGACAGTTGAATCAACTTAAAATTTTCTATTTTTGCAGAAAAACAAAAATGGACATCCTTTTATCTTAATGATTAAGATTATTAAGGGTTAAACCTTCTGAGGAAAGATGCAAATCAATCTTTGCACACTTTTGAACATATTTTGATAAATGCTTCTTTCTACTGCATTCTCTCGATGTTTCTCATGGGAATCACACTACCTCTACCTAGTAGATCCATCCTGGATTTTCTGTATTCTTCATAGAAAACTCCATTCAAAGGTTATTCTCTCTGAATTGTTCTTCATTCTAGAAGTGAATGGTACGATGTCCACTGCTGATTTTTGATGGTTCAGCTACCTAACGCTAAATATGTTATAAAGTACTTACGTTTCCATTAGACCTCCCCCGCTAACGCATGAAATTTCATACCATCCATCATTGCAGCCTTCTATGAGTTTTGTGTTTCTCGATCAGTGCTTTGCCGCCAGCTTCCTTAAGATTCCGTAACGTTATGGATACCATTGTTACTAGCTAACCACTACTTCTGCCTTCACGGTTCAGGGCTTTATCCTATAGTTCATACGCAAGCCGGGCACATATAGAAAAAAGAGATGTATCGAATATACGATACATCTCTCTTTTTCACGTTTTATAATCAAAGCGTCTGGTACATAAACACGTAAATTTTACAGATTCTCCTTCTATTTTTAAGAATACTCACAGGCCAAAAGAATATTTATTTTCATAGAAAAAAAGCCGAGGAATAAATCCTCGACTTTTCAAGTGCCTAGCGACGTCCTACTCTCACAGGGGGAAGCCCCCAACTACCATCGGCGCTAAAGAGCTTAACTTCCGTGTTCGGTATGGGAACGGGTGTG
>NZ_JBHURE010000030.1:0-47062 GCF_042674095.1 Lysinibacillus sp. NPDC056959
TTGAATGTTGGTGTGGTAACTACATTCTACACGAGGTCGTTATGGGCTTCCTTTATATTGACTTCTGGGTGTTGCACTTAATATTACAATCCGTCCAACAAAAAAAGATTGAGGCTACATGTTTCAAAGGCTTTTTCAACTCATCACTATTCTTTGTAAATTAGCGATATTAGTTCCTTATTTTTAGCTAGACATGACACTAATTAATGTTTTATTATAAAACGATTAGATAATCAATATCATGTAATTAATAATGGCTGAGGGGTGTTCCTTGATGACAAATAACAAAATGAATCCGAAGGTTGATGAATTTTTAAATAAAGCAAAAAAGTGGCCGGAAGAATATTCGGTGTTGAGAAATATCGTTCTTGACTGTGAGCTGACCGAAGAATTTAAATGGATGCATCCTTGTTACACGCTTGAGAACAAAAATGTCGTGTTAATCCATGGATTTAAAGATTATTGTGCGCTTCTTTTTCACAAAGGTGCCTTGTTAAAGGATTCCCATGGGATTTTAATTCAGCAAACGGAAAATGTACAGGCCGCACGCCAAATTCGTTTCACTAGCGCTCAAGAAATAGTTGGAATGGAAACCATTATAAAAGATTATATACTTGAAGCCATTGAAGTTGAAAAAGTAGGTTTAGAAGTGCCGATGAAAGAGCATAAGGAATACATCATTCCTGAAGAACTTGACAATAAATTTAATGAAACGCCTGCCTTAAAGACGGCGTTTGAAAGCTTAACGCCAGGGCGACAAAGAGCATATATTTTACATTTTTCTCAACCTAAACAATCCAAAACTAGAGTATCAAGAATCGAAAAATACACGCAGCACATTCTCGAAGGTAAAGGATTAAATGATTAAATTTTTATAAACTTAAAAGTCCAATTTCTTATACATTATCATTAAGAAATCGGACTTTTACCATTATACGGAAATATTTTTGATTGTTTATCATAGTAAATTCAACGCTTCCATTAACTTATCACTATTAATCTAACTTATCACTATTAATCAAATATTGTATCTTTAGAAGGGTCCCTTAAAAATTCAAAAAGCATGTTAATTTGTGTATTTGTATTTCTCCCTAAAGAAAGCTTCGGTAAATGATCTTCATGATAAAATTTTACTCCTTTTGTTTCCAAACCATTTCTTGCATGCCCGCCAATAATCTCACATTGAATAAATAATTTATAATAATGATATGGTTGAGGTGGATGCGGGTGCTTATTCATATCCAATAAAGCAAGCAATTTCGTAGGGACTACATCGTAACCCGCTTCTTCTTTAATTTCTTTGACAATGTTTTCACTAGGCGACAAACCTATATCACAGAAACCACCTGGCAAAGACCATCTATCATCATTTTTTTCTCTGACCATTAGTATTTTATTGTTCTGAAAGACTACTCCTCGAACATCCACTTTAGGTGTTTGATAACCCGTTTCATTCGTAAATAAATCCTTGATTTTTTTCATTTCTAACCCGGTGTATTCTCTCATAATCTCGGCACTTAAACTTCTTAATTGTTCATATCGTAAACATCTTTTGAAAAAGTTAATCCTGCTTGGGAAATTGATTGGATCTTCTTTGCCCATTCTAACCATTTATCACTCATGACGAATACCTCCCCCTACCATTTTAAGTTCAACAAAGTGATTAACGGTGTTAAAACCCGTTTCATTCATTATAGATAATCTTTAGTGTAAAATATTAATATTACCCCTACTATACACATCATCCAGGATAAGGCAGAACTTGAACCGCTTGATATTTTATTCCGAAGATTTACTAAGGTAGGGTTTATCCACTTTCCAAACAATTTATATCCTAAAAATAGTAGCAGAGCTGGTAAAACCATAATAATATTGTATACCGCTATAATTGGGAGCCACTGATAAAAAGGCATATTCGTTGTCGTTAGTAAGCCATTAGCAGCAAAATACGGTAAAGCCATGCCTGCCTCTATAATAAAAGTCGTAATACCAATAATAATAATTGAGAATATGCTTTGAGTTTTAGGCTTCGGAATATTACTTTGTTTATTAGCAGGGATAAAAAAGCTAGCAATAAATAGTATCACCCCTACTATAAAGATGACCCAGCTAACTATTTTATTTTGAAAAATGTTAGAGAATGTTTCTAAAATAAAATTTAAGCCTAACATCATGATGATATCTAATGAAAAATAGAGTAGCCCAACTGTAAGAAGATATGCTAATAATCTTGATGTTAAATTTCTATTGTCTGTTAAAACGAGAAATAAAGTAACACCAATAATTGTAGGGCTTAATGTATCTAAAAGAGCTAAACCACCCAAATAAATTAATATATCTGTTCCCATCTTTACCCTCCACATTTCAAACAACTATGATTTATGTCCGAGATAATATATATAAGCCTTTTCCATAAAGTTAAGGATTTCCTGATCCATTGGATATAAATTATATTTTTCGGATTCCTCAGGTGACTTTCTATTGTCCCAAAGCTTATCTAAAAAAGCATCTTCGTCATTAAAGTCTTCACCTTTTTTTACTTCCATTCTCTTAATAATATTTTGTATTCGTGTATTACTATAACCAAGGTGCATATGTTTTTTTAATTGCCCTACTAAAGCAACCCACTCTAAAGAATCTGAATCGCTACTACTCATTTTCGGAAGTTTTTCTAGTGCTTCCATGTTTTTAAAATTTAATGTATCTCGATTATTTTTTAATACTTCTTTAGAATCCTGATTATTATATAAATCCATAATTTTTTTAATCCTGAATTCTTCTCCATCAATCGCTATACCGTTTATTAGTTCCCTTAAACTAGTTTCTATCTTTGAAAGACGGTCCTGTTCACTAATAACATAAGATAGTTGTTTCATTAGACTGTTCGACCAATCCCATTCTTCGGACTCTAGCATCATTTTGATCTCACTTAATTGAAATCCTATAGTTTTTAAGAATTGTATTTGCTGAAGTTTCTTTAACTCAGTGTATGAGTATAATCGATGACCTCCTTCCGTTTTTGAGACAGGTTTCAAAAGTCCAATTTTGTCATAATATCTAATGGTTCTAACTGATACACCACTCAGTTTTTTAAATTCGTTAATATGAAACAAGTTAATACCCCTACTTTTTTATTCATTTGTTTTAAAAAACATAGTTTTTAACAGATAACCAATTCCTAAGCCAATTAGTACCCCCGGAAAAGCATTATCAATCAATAAACCGACTCCTGCTCCAATAATAACGGAAGCATAAATAATAATATCGTCTTTCTTCATAACAGGATTCTCCTTTTAAGTTAGTTTAAAGTAAAATCTCTACTAACAGTATAAAAAATGACGCAAGGTCACTTTCAAGTAATTTAAACATCCTGTTGGATAAAATTTGAAACTTACCTTACGTCATTTAATATAATCTAGTTTAAGGAGGGCCGAAAATGATTAAACAAGCAACCATTCGTTTCTTTATAGTACTAATTATGCTTGCAGGATGTTCGTCAAGGGAGGAAGACGTCGTCGTCAATAAAGAATCTGTAGAAAATATTGAGGAGATTATGATAAATTTTGCAAGTACTGATGTTGTATTTTCTCCAAGTGAAACAAATGAAATAGAAGCAAATTTAACGGTTAATGATGACGGACCGGGTGCAATAGTAGAAAAATCTTCAAAACTGATATCGATTAAATTGGATACTGATATTACACAATTATTTAATCTTAGTAAAAAACCGACTTTAGAAGTTAAAGTACCTCAGCAATTCAAAGGTAAATTAATTCTTGATGGATCTTCTGGAAATGTTACCGGAAAGGAATTAATTCAAAATAACATCGAAATACGCTCAAGCAGCGGTAATATTAAACTCCATTTTATAGAATTGAACAATGATGTAAAGATAACAACCACAAGTGGTAAAGTATCCGTGGATTTTGATGAAGAACAGCCTAATTTACAATTAGATATCAATACAAATAGCGGTAGACAATCAATTGACTTAGCTTTAAACAGCAGTTCAAAGACAAAAAAGGGATTACAAGGTATTTCAGGTAATAGTGATCATAAGTTGCAAATTGTAACGAAGTCTGGAAATATAGTTTTGAATTAGATAATTTAAATGGCATAGCATATTGAAAGTTCAATTTGCTATGCCCTTTCTTTTCAATGAAGTGATACTTTCTAAACAATCCATGCCCTGTAAGTTGACACAGTTTTACTTCTCCCAGAACAAATCATCTAAGGTTTTATTTAACGTATTACATTTTGTGTGTCTGTTTTCCACAGATGTTGATTTAGCAACTGACAATACAAATAACCACTCATTGTGAACTGCACCGCAATTGTATCCAATATCGAACTCATGCCCAAACCGCTGCCTAATGTAATAACTATGTCTAACTTTTAGGTGTCGTCTTTTCACAAATTCTTCATTATAAATTTTATAAATCAATGAACTTTTATAAATGGTAATTCGTCTAATTATTGGTAATACCTAATTTTTTAAATAGAAGGAGAAATACATATGAAAAAACCGATTAAAAAAACTTTGATGATTGCTTCAGCACTTACTATTGGAATAGCTGTTCTAACACCACTTCAAGCTGGGGCTGCGTCAGTAGAAACAACAGATAATAGTAGTATTACTGTTCAACTTGAACAAAAAATTACAGGAACTATTAAACACATCTATGATGATGGAATGAATATCAGAGGAAGAGATGGTAAAAATTACTTTATAAGTTTCCACAAATTTTCTGATGAACAAATAAGAAAAATGAAACTAGTAGAAGGACAGGAAGTCTCTGTAGAAGGTAACACTGTAGAGAGTTTTTCAGACTTCTTCACGTTTGAAGTATTTAAAAAAGACTTTCCTAAGGAGATGACAAAAGAAGATTTAACAATATTAGAAAAATTGTTCAATGAAATGAAGCAACTGCAAAAAGGATTTTCAAAAGAGATAAACTTAACAGATGAAGAGATAGAAAAGAAACATGAGGAACTAGAAAAAATTCACGAAGAAATACATAAAATCACAAAGCCGTATACATTAGCTAATTGGCAACCTCTATCATTTGAAGAGTATATGGAGAATTACGGATTTAATGAGAAAAATATTATTATTAAAGAAACCGATAACGTACAACTTAAAGCTATTTATAAAGAATGGATAAAGCTTGAAAAAAGTGGTGATGAGGAAAAAGCTAACAAAAAATATGAAGAGTTTGATAAAATCCTTGAACCATATTTAGTTGCGCTATATGCACCTCCAACATTTGAAGAATATTTGGATGATTATATGGGAGACACTAAATTAAATATCCCTGTTGAAACTTTAGCCAAACTAAAAACTATTTATGAAGATTCTCAAAAAGCATTAGAAGAGGGAGATGACGAACTGAATGATAAGCTTTGGGAAGAATTTTATGAAATCCTTTATCATCAGTCCATAAAACCTCAAACATTTGAAGAATACATGGCTGAATTTGAATTCGAAGTTAGTGAAACAGATAGTAAGAAATTAAAACAGCTTTATGAAGAAATCTTCGCTCTTAATGAAAAAGAAGAACAAGAAAAAACCGAAGCAAAATGGGAAACATTTCACAAAATTTTAAACCCATATTTTGAAGCTAATAAAGAAATTCTTATATCAGCTTCTAAAGTAACGATAAACAGTCATGACTATCTTCCACTACACTAACCAGTAAAAATTCGGGGTTATCCAAAAAGTCATTAAACAATGATTTAAGGTTTAACCCCTTTCTTACCTCCGCACAATATACCTTCATATGCGATGCCATATCGTTTTCTTCTTTTCAACAGTTTTATTAGTTTGTAAGGTTTTAGGTCCGCTAGCAGATCATTGTCCGATTCCTGGTCCGCAAGAAAATCATATCTAGTCATTTGACCGTGTTGCTCCATGTATTCAAAATGAGTCATTACTTATCCTCCTCACTACCATTCAAGCCAGTTTTTTAAAAACCCGGTCTAATACCCACAGTTGTGGGTACTTGTCACGCTTATTAAATCGACTTTTGTTAATTTCTGTTGTATTGTTGCATGTTCATTATTTCAATATGAATTGAGTTAAATGCTTCATATGTTGGCAGTGAATTCGGTAATCTTCCTCAAAATCTTCGTTATGCTTTAATTTCGAAATTTCAATTTCACCTCTTCTTTTTTAGTAATAACAGGAATTTAAGATAATATATCTAAAAAAGGTGAAATCCTTGTTGTTCAACTAATGACAAGGTTAATATAATAACAATAGGTTTCAAAGTATTTAGGAGGAATGTTTATGAAGGTAATTGGTACAAAAAGTGGTAAATTCAAATTAAAAAAGAAAGATATACTTATAAACGATCATAAAAGATTATCAGATGTAACTTTAACAAATTTAAAGGAGTTACATTTAGAAAAGTTCCCTGTTGTAAATGACTTTGAAGTACTAATTAATAATAAAGATTACAAAGGTAGAGGGAAACTAATTTCATTATATAGCGCAAGCAGAAATGAACAGTTAACTACATTTCCTCGGTGGCATTGTGCTGAAGCCTTCTTAGAAGACTGGAGTAGTAGTACTATACCAACTGGAACTATTGACGATCCGTTTTATGATTTGAGGAAAGGTTGGCAAATTATTATTTTTGAATATAAAGGGTATATTTATATTTTACAAGGTAATGAATTTAAAAAGAAAATTAATACGATTCACACCTGGTATCGAACGCCTAAAGAGGGATATTTCAAAGAGTGGAATAAATTAGTTAAGCAATATAAAGGAAAAGATATTAAGGTAATAGGTACAAAAAATGGTGAATTCTATTTCAAAGAGATTGATACAAAAATACATATTAACAATAATGAAAAACTAACAAATATTTGTACAAATAATACAATTAATTTAAAAGAATTGAACTTCGAAAAGTTTCCTATTGTATATGACTTCGAAATCCTTATCACTAAGAAACGTTTGTCTAAAGGCTTTGGTAAACATATATATTTTTATAGTGCGAGCAGAAATGAAAAATTAGGTTCGTTTCCATATTTG
This sequence comes from Lysinibacillus sp. NPDC056959, assembly GCF_042674095.1. NCBI lineage: Bacteria > Bacillati > Bacillota > Bacilli > Caryophanales > Bacillaceae > Lysinibacillus > Lysinibacillus sp. NPDC056959. Next base: position 7,043 of record NZ_JBHURE010000030.1, read on the forward strand.
GACCATGCTGAAACCTACCTAAAAGAATGGTGTAAACGGGATATACCATCCGGAACTATTAAACATCCTTTTCGGGATTTGGATCAAGGTTGGCAAATTTTTATTTTTGAACATAAAGATTATATGTATATCCTAGAAGGCGGTGAATATCATCTCAAAAAAAATAAGATAGAAAAATGGTATCGAACGCCTAAAAAAGATTATTTTAAACAGTGGAAAAAATTACTTAAAGCATTTAAATAAAGCCGTATAATAAAAAGGTAATATCCCCTGTTTATTCAAATGGTAAACCTCCATTTACAACTTAAAAATGGAGGTTTGCCACTGAATATTCAGGTTAACTAGTCTTCAATTTACCTACTCGTTCTACCACAGAATTATTGCTGCAGTAAGTTTGTTTTTTTCAACTAACTCCTAGGTTCAGTTAAAATTCAAGTCAATATGCTTAATTGGCCAACAGACGATACTTGTTGTACCCATTATTTTATCTTTAGGGATGAATCCTACCTCAGGGTTTCTACTATCATTACTTACAGGACGATTATCACCTAATACAAAGTAATGTCCTTCAGGTACCGTAGTTTCACCTAAAAGTTGGTCTAGCGTAAAATCATAAGTGAGCGATCTAGAACCTTTTAATTCCTTCTTGAATTGGTCTAAATAAGGTTCACTGAACTTCTCACCGTTTATGTATAATTGATCATCCTTATACTCGATTTTATCTCCTGGTAGACCTATAATACGTTTAATAATATTTTTTTCTTCATTTTTATTAAGAAGAACATGTTCAACAACAACAACGTCAAATCGATCAATCGACTTAAATTTCGGACCGATTTTGTTAATAATAACACGGTCGTGGTCTTCAAGTGTCGGCATCATAGAAGCACCTTTTACGAGTACTGGCGTAAATAAAAACGATTTGATGACAAACGCCACCAATAAAGCGAATGCAATCGCCTTTATCCATTCGATTAACTCATTTTTTAGTTTTCCCTGTACTTTTTCTTCCAAATTCTCACCTCCCACTAATTCTCTTAAATAATACGTTAAACAATGGAAAAAGTTTCAATTCCCTATTCATATAATTAAATATTTATTCTCAAACTAACGTCAAAAAATCATTTTATGCGATTGACACTATATCCATTAATACGCTAGCAGAAACGATTAAACGACCTGAGCCTTTAAAATTCCTGGCTCAAGCCGCTTCATACATGGTTATTATTCCACTTGATCTAGCACAGTTCAGCATTCTAAATTTTTCTTATTTCATTGGTTGTTGCAATAGAACTCAAAATACCTATTGTCCCGAGAACTAACAACGATTTCGATGGACCAATAATTCCTAATGTTAATCCTCCTACTCCTACGACAGTTGTAAAATACCTACTATATTTCAGTTTTGATTTTGTTACTTTTGGCATTTTCATATTTACCCCAAACCCCTTATTTACCTTACTCAAAGCAGCATCTAATTGTTTAATCATTTTAGTTTTCCTCCGTTAGAATAAATTGAATAAAAAATCAATAGCTGGATTTACTAATAGCAAGAAACTGGAAGCCAATACATATACACCATATTTTTTCTTTTTTAAAATACAAAACAATCCAATCATAAACACAACAAGTGCAAGCGCAATTGATATGTAGCTGAATATTCCTATAGAAATATTTTGTTGCAAGATATCTACTATTAAATTTCTCAAAGCAAATTCCCCCAAACTTAATGTTTGTTCTGTTAGTTTACACAATGGTCATTAGTAGGATTTTTGGTTGCTAAAGAAAACGAATTTTCAAAAATTTTACATATTGAACTATCAAGTAGAAAATTGAATATTTCGCATTTGTTATAAACTAAATCTTTTTTCATCGCTGCAGTATATAATAATGTACTAAAGATTCCATATGCTTTTTCTTTTGGTATTCTCATTTTTAAATTTGAACGCTCTAAAACTTCATCAAAAAACTGCACATCATTTTCTCTTAGATTTTCAATTTTTTCTTTAGGTAGCTTTTTTAAAAACAAATGATAATCTGGATTGTTGAAATTATATAATGTAGGATGCTTTACATACTCTTCAAAAAGCCAGTTCATAGCTTTTTTAAACCCATCAATACCCGAGTTAGTCTGTATCATAAAATGCCATTGTTCTTTCAATTGACTTTGAATCATTGACAGTACTTCTAGAAAGAGCTCTTCTTTTGTTTTATATAGCCTGTAAAATAATTCGGTTGATATGCCGACTTCATTAGTAAGTGTATCGATGCTAGTTAATTTGTATCCTTTCGATTTCCAACTCTGAGCACAACTTTCACGTAACCTTTGTTTAAGTAATGGAATATCTTCCTCAGTAAAATTTTTTGCTATTAAATCGGTTCCTCTAATTAGTATCATTTAGATCAGCCCCTTTCATTTCATACTTTAATTGTACGAATCGATTGTCTCTTTTTTCTTACTCATTCCTTACAAGTTTATTAATTATATAAAACTAAAGATGAACCAAATGAAAAAAGTAGAAAGGACTTAATCCAGCTAAAAAGGCCCTCCACATATGATTGTGAAAGGCAATAGAAATATTTTCATTCGAAACTTGTCCTTATAAATATTTAAAGGGAGACAAGTTTGTCTCCCTCTCCATTTAATATGTTTCACGTCCTCGAACTCGTTCCAAGACTTCTTCCGCCGTCATTCTCCCAACGATCAATGTCCCAAACAACATCAACATCTTCCAAGCCGTCTTGTATTTCTCCGCTAGGAAGGGTACCAGTTCTAGCTATAGAAATAATACATCCTCCTTTTCTTTTCAATTTCGCCTTGGCGTAATTGAGTCCGGATTTTGAATTGCGCCAGCACAATTCAGTCCTTTCAAAATCCATGACATCCGCCGGAGGCTTTATCTTCATTTAGTAGGTGTTTGACTGAATGAAGATAATTATTTCTTATTTCTATATTATGAAATGTTATTTGTTTTGTTCATCACCCAAATAAGGTGTGTTTTGGAGGTGAAAATCCAACTGCCACAGAACATAGAACCATTTCTGCTCATGAACTAAAAAAACATACTAATTTAGTATGTTTTTTTAAGAAAGAGTGAAAGCTTTGAGGGCCTAATAAGATAGAAACTTTCGTTTTATATTTTTCCAACCTAAAAATTCTTTTATATATTCAGCAGGTGTTATGACAAGTAAGCTTTTAAATTCTTTGTAATAATGTGAAGGATCATAGTAACCATATTGGTCAATGCTTACAGGTGTCTCTTCAAAAGAAAAATGTTGAAGTAAGAGTTGAATACGGATGAATTTGCTTAATTTTTTCGGTCCAAAACCTGTTTTTTTGTAGAAAAGTTCTCGGATATATCGCTCAGAATAACCTGTTTTATGTTGAATTACATCTGGTAAGAACAGACCATAATTTTCAATAATAGAATCAAAACAAGTAGCGAATATTTCATCACCCAAGCTTTTTTCCTTTTTTCGAGAACAAAAATATTCATTACAAATCTGCACTCTTTGTTCGAAATCTCCTGCTTCAAAAACAGCTTTTATAAATTTTGAGTCTAGTGTACAGCCTAATTCAACATTAACAAACGGTTGTTGAATAATTTGTTTTAATGCGCAATTGTATTGAATAACTGTTTGTTTTGGATTTAGACGAACACCAAAATATTTACCTTTTGGGGTAAATGAATAAATTTCACGTGTAGTCGGCGTATTCCCTAAGACAACCTTTTGATCTTTGCCCATGTAAAACATTAAATCTTGGCAAGCATCAGGAATGACATGAATATCACTATTAATGCCTATTGGTTCAAACTCATAATAAAATAGTATATCCTCGTTTAACTCGCTGTTTGGAGTCAGTTCTATATAAGAATACGTTTTTTGGACCAATTCAGGTTGGATTGGATAATAGCTACTCAATAAGCCGCCCCCTCACTTCACTCTTAGGTAAAATTAAAAGAATCCTTGCGCCTGTTCATTGTAACTAGCTAAAACACATTTAGTCGATTGATACGATTCTAAAGCTTTCAAATGATTTTCTCGACCGAAGCCTGACTTTTTGTAGCCGCCAAATGCTGCACCCGCAGGGTATTGATGATAGGTATTTATAAAAACACGTCCTGCTTGGATCTCTCGACTTGCTTTATAGGTAACATTTGTATTACGTGACCATACAGCTGCCCCTAATCCATACATAGTATCATTTGCAATTTCAATTGCTTCCTCGAAGGTTTTAAACGTAGTCACTGCCAATACAGGACCGAAAATTTCTTCTTGGAAAATACGCATTTTATTATTGCCTTTAAAAATAGTTGGTTGAATAAAATAACCATCTAAATTATCAAGGTGATTTTCGGCGCCACCGATTAAACATTCTGCGCCATCTTGTTTAGCAATTTCAAAATAAGAAAGAATTTTTTTATGTTGTTCTTCTGAAGCCTGTGCACCCATCATTGTTTCAAGTTCGAATGGATCCCCAACTTTAATTTGCTTTACTCGTTCAATGGCTTTTTCCATGAAACGATCATAAATAGACTCATGGATCAAGGCTCTAGATGGACAAGTGCAAACTTCACCTTGATTTAAAGCAAACATAACTAATCCTTCAATCGCCTTATCTAGATATCCGTCATCAGCATCCATGACATCTTCAAAGAAGATATTAGGAGATTTGCCACCTAACTCTAGTGTAACAGGAACTAGATTCTCAGATGCATATTTCATAATCAGTTTGCCGACAGCTGTAGAACCCGTAAAGGCCACTTTGGCAATACGTGGGCTTGAAGCTAACTCTTTCCCTGCCTCTACACCAAAACCATTAATGACGTTTAATACACCTTTTGGTAATAGGTCTTGAATAAGCTCAACTACGAATAAGAATGATACCGGCGTTTGTTCTGCTAATTTTAATACAACACTATTTCCTGCAGCAAGTGCTGGCGCCAATTTCCAAGCTGCCATTAAAACAGGAAAGTTCCATGGGATGATTTGGCCTACTACACCAATAGGTTCTTGGTAATGATAAGCTACTGTATCCTCATCAAAAGGTGTCACTTGCCCTTGTTGTGCGCGAATGGCACTTGCAAAATAGCGGAAATTATCAATTGCCAATGGAATATCAGCATACATAGTTTCACGAATCGCTTTCCCATTATCCCAAGTTTCTACCTTTGCAATTTTTTCAAGGTTTTCTTCCATACGATCAGCAATGGCTAGTAAAATACGTGCCCGTTCTGCTACGGGTGTTTTCCCCCAAGTTTTTTGGGCTTCATGAGCGGCATTTAATGCTAGCTCTACATCTTCTTTTGTTGAACGAGCTACACGTGTAAATACTTCTTTCGTGATAGGCGTACTATTATCGAAATACTCTCCATTTACAGGTGCTACCCATTCACCACCAATAAAATTGTCATATTTCTTTTTGAATTGAATGCCAGATTCTTCAATATTCGGTTTAACATTTACCTTTACCATAATTATCGACCCCTTTAATGATGATTATGATGCACTTGTTCTTCTTTTACAGGTACCTCTTTTTGAATCTCAAAACTACTTACTACTAGTACACAAATCATTAACCCAGCCACAATGTAAATATGCTTTGGAATGGCTTTTATAAAGATAGGAAACATTTCACGATTCCATACACCGATAGAAATGATAGCACTTACAATAAACATCATTGTAAAAAAGAGAATGCTTAACGTTAAATATGGGGTAGTCATTAATGTTAACATCGCACCCATCATCGCTCCCATGAAACTAGATCCTACACTTTCCATGAATAGGTGCATTGGTAAGCCTGTTGACAATAAATAGCCTAAAGCAATAGAAATAATAATAGATGCTATTGCACCTAGTACCATATCGGGAAGCCAGGTAGCCATATTCATCCCAACAGCAGTACTCATTGTCATAGAAATCAGCATTATACAGCACTTAGCCATGCCATGATTAGCAAAACGCTGCTTTAGTAAACGGTTCGTGATTACCGTAAAAGTAACAATCACCAACATACTTAGGAATGGTAGCATATAAACACTCCTTTAAGAGTTTTATTGTATATGACAAGACGAAGTTGTGTGACACTTCTTGTCCGGTCTAGGAACGTCTATTGCTGGGTTTCGATCAAAGAATCCAACTGGTTTCAATTGGAAGTTGATGTATGCGGTTGGCATTACAGGCCAATCTTCTGGGCGCGGGATATGATGATGGCCCATTGTGTACCACACGACGATATCTTCATCATCAATTGAACGGTTTTTCTCAACGTATTTTGGAAGACCATCTCCTCCTGCATGTTGATTTGGATACATACCTGTTGCATATTTTTCATTTTCATCAAATTGCGTAACGTGTAAATGGTGCTTAAGGAAACCAGCACGTTTCATAACACTTGATTCTTCATGAGCAAATGGGAAGCAATTTTCGCCAGGCAAAATTTTATATCCAACAGGTTGATTCACTCGGTTAAGTGAGTTTTTATTAATAATTTTCCAAGTACGCTGCGTTTTTAAATCTAAATTACGTAACGCTTCCTTCTCCGTTTTAAAGATACGTGAAAGAGGATAGAAACCATTACTATTCGGATTGTGTTCTCCTAATGTTTCTGAAACTGTTTCTGTTTCAACTACTGAGTTATTTTCACCGTCTAACATCGTATCAAGTCGGAAATTAAAGAAGTGTTGATGATGTGTTGCGTTTAATCCTGGAGAAATCTCAGATCCATATTTTGTTTGGATGCCATCTTCACATGTACCAGTGCTTAAAATACCAGTTAGCTTGACTTCAGCTTCAATCGTACCGTCTTGGTAGAAACTCCAATAGAAGCCGTAATCATAATTTCCAACTGTACAGAAGAATGAAATCACTAGTCGACGTGAGCGCCGTACTTCTACATGCCCGGTACGCCAATCTGTATGTTTCCAACCAATCCCATAATCTTCTTCGTGTAAGCAAATCGCATTTTTGATCGTACGCGCATTTCCTTTAACATCAGCTACAACACCATCAAAGTATTGAATTTCACCTAAGCAGTCGCAACCAAGTTCTAACGAATTGGCTAATTGACCCATTCCATATTCACCAGCATCAAAGGCATTTTGTGTGTTATGCGAAAATGTTGGTTCACCATAAGGGACAACCATTTCCGATAATGCTGCACGATAAAGAACCGGACGATCTTTGCCTTTGTCATGGTAATTAATTGTGTATAATACAAGGCCCTCACGTGGTGTAAAACCATAGCGGAAACTCCACTTTTGCCATTTGATCAAATTACCTTCAATTGTAAAGCTTGGCCCTTCAGGTTGAATGATTTCCAATGGTTTTAAGTCATTTCTAAACACAATCGATTCATCAACTTCAGGATGGTAATTACCTGATGTTGTTGGGATTGGACGTACCCCGTGATCTTCTACTTTGTAAACTTCCATTTTGTTTAAGTCTACATACGTTACAATACCTGTTAAAGGGTAAGCATATCCGTTATCTTCTAGTGATTTTTTTTGCCAGCAAATCGCACGAAGTAAGCGTTTATCTTCATGTTCCTGAATACCAAAATTCCCTGCTGACCAAGGATCCACCATGATTAAATCAGGACTGTCAATGCCACGTTTCTGTAAAGCTGCTACAAAATCAGGGTGGCTCTTTACTAATTTTTCACATTGCTCAAATTCCTCTAAGGCTACATTAGGTTGTACGCCAGGAATATATTCGTAGAAATCAACTTTTTCTGAAGTTAAATTTACAACAGCTTCAAATGTTTTCAATTCTTTATCATCTAAAATCACTAAAAACACTTGGCGATCTACAGTATTACCTGGCTTGTAATTTAGTACTTCTGATTTTTTAGGTTCATGAAACATCACCGACATAAATCGTACATGTTCAGACAACTGTTGCTGTTCCTTGACTATTTGAACAGCTTTTTCAATTTCTACTTCAGATAATGGTGATAATGGGTGGCTTAGCTCAACGTTTGGATTAACCTTTACTGACATAGTATCAACCCCTTATAATTTGTTCCTCTTAATTATAATCAGAAAATTCAGTAAAAGTTATTGTAAATAACGGCATTTTTATAGATAAGTTATTTTTCAGCTAAAAACATACGATATTTTCTTCTTTATGTATCATTTATGATAAATAAGCTATTTATAGTTCTCTCATTGAAACTTTCTTCCATATTGCCATAGCAATGTTTTTTGTTGTAAAAAAAACAGCTAAGCACCTATTTGCTTAGCTGAGTTTATATTAAAATTATGCCTTAATTCTTCCCATGACAATTGTATTATAATAATTGCCATCTGAAAGGAGTTTATCATTTTTTAAAACGCCTTCAACTTCAAAGCCAAGCTTTTTATAGAGCAAAATTGCTTTGTCATTTGTCTCTACAACATTCAAGGCCATCTTTTTAATGTCATTAGCGTCAGCCCACTCTATCGAAGCATTTAAAAAATTTTTGCCTATTCCATAGCGCCAAAACTCCTTCAATACACCTACACCAAATTCTACTTTATGAGCAATTCTTTTAAATGGTGATCCCGCACATCTTGAGAATCCGACAATGCGATTATCGACTACTGCCACTAAACACAAATTTCTTGGACTTTCTGTGTCTTCCTTAATAATCGCTTCAAAACCATTCATATCGATAAAGCCTTCTCCTTGTTCTCTATCGAAGTTTTCCGTTTCTCCATCAAGTTGTAGCCTTAAATCTGATAATGCTTGGGCATCTTCGATATCGGCAGATCTAATTGTATAACGAAGTTCATTTACATTAAATTCTTGGCTGTTTATGTGCATTATTGAAACCTCTTTTACTTAGTTTTAAAAAAAGTACTTGGCTGAATGTTCACGAATCGATTGTGCCAAACGGACTCGTGGTGCTTTATAATTTGCTCTGCATTTAATACACGACTATGTAGTGTGGTATGTGCACCTTCAACTAAAATATTATGATGGTATCCATGGCTGTAAGCATTTCGGATGGTCGTATCAAGGCAAAATTCTGTTTGAGCACCAGCGAAAATAAGCTGCTCAATTTGTTGTTCTTGTAAATATTGCGCTAATTCCGTTTGATAGAATGCATCCCAAGTTGTTTTTTGAATTACTTTATCTTCGGGTTGTCGCAGAAGTCCATGATATAGATCCCAACCTGGCTTACCAAATGCAAAATCGTCGTCCTTATTTGAATCCGTATGTTGGATGAAAATAATAGGAACCTTACTATTACGAGCCCAAGTTATTAACATATTAATATTATCTAATACTTTTTCATAATCAAATAAATAATTTTCACTATCCAAAAAGAATGCTTCCTGTATATCCACGATAATTAATGCCTGCTTCATATAGTGCTCCTTTAGAATTTGACTTTAATTATCTAATTGTACATAAATTTATTTTCCATTTAAAGAGAATTATGAGGGATGAATATCGTATTATCATAGCGTGTGGTTGATTTCCGTTCCGGCTAAATACTTTCTTGAGAGCGTCATATGAGACGCATCCTTTCTAAAGCATATACTAAGTTAAGATAAAACCCCCTCCATAGCAACGATGCCATGAAGGGGGTAAAACGACATTTTATTTCATTAATTCTTCAATAAATTCAACTGGTACATATGTTTTTGATGGTTCTAATAAAGCTGGTGCTACTTTAAAATAACGAAGTGCTTTATTATAGCCATATTCTTTTTGACCACGTGTAATTGTATAAGATACTGCGCCTTTAGAGATAATAGCGCCTTTTCCTGTTGATTCTACTTTAAAGCCTAACTCTTCGGCAATTAAACGTAATGGGACCATCTTAGTACCTTCAACCTCATAAAAGTCATTGTTAATAATTTCTTGTACAGCAGCTTTAGACGGATCTACTTCACCTTGTTCTTGTGCAATCGTATCTAAAACGACAACTTTTGAAGGTGGAGTTTGTGCTGGAATGCTCATTGTTGTAATTGTGTAGAACACTAGTAAATGTTGCTCTGCTAAATCTTTAGCTTTTACTTTTTTACCAGATAGGCTGAGTAATTCCGTTTCTTTCCCAACATTTAGCTTTAACGTATTATCAGTATTCACTAATTCTTTATTGAAAAAGTCTACTTCACCAATTCCCATTTCTTTTGTTTCAACAATAATTACTTCTGGGTTATATTGTGGTGGATAGATCATAAGCATCGGCTTATTTGCATACGTGTAAGCTGTTACTTGATCACCCTTTTGTAGTTTAACTTCTTTACCTGTATTATCGAAAACTAGTGTCTCGTCATTTACGACAAAAACATTTATATTTTCGTTCTCTTTCACAGTGTAATAGGTTGCATCCTCACGTTTTTCAACATTCTCAATTGTTCCAGCTATTTTAATAAACGTTGGTTGAACTTCTGGATTTTGCTCCTTATTATCAGTAGCATTCGTCACAACTGCTTCTCCTTCGTTTGCTGATGCGGTTGGAGCTACTACAGCGCCCCCGATTAATAATGCTGACATGGCAAATGGTACGACTTTCGTCATTTTCATAAAAAAGCATCTCCTTCATTTCACGAATTCATAGAAGTAGTCGATTATAAAAGAAAAAGGTTACAGCATTGCCAACTTTTTTAGCATTCCCCAAAAAAGCCGCGATTCTTTTACAACGAAAAATCGCAGCTTTTACTTATACTGTTTGTATTGATTTGCGGATATTTCCTTGCTTCGCGTGGGTGTTCGGTCACCTTCCGCGGGTATTTGCTTTCCTTCCGCGGGTATTTGCCTCCCTCGCGCGGGTATTCGCCTTCCTTCCGCGGGTATTTCCTCCTTCCGCGGGTATTCGTCTTCCTTCCGCGGGTATTTCCTCGCCTTCCGCGGGTATTCGCTCTCCTTCCGCGGGTATTTCTCCTCCCCGCGCGGGTATTTCATTGAAACTAGTATTACAAGCATTCCATACAGATTTAATACATGAATTGAAGTAGGTTTAGTATACGCTGTAAAAAGTATTCACGTTCATTTTGCTTTGTTCGTATATCCAAAGCCATATCGGGGAGATCAGTTATGACTCCATTGACATTTTTCCGAATAAAATCATGTAATGACCGATTATTATTCAATGTCCATACGAACAAGTCGATTTTTTGTTGCTTCATCTCTGAGATTAGCTGGTCTGTTACCCACGCTTCCTCTAGCGAAATAAAATCAACAGTTTCATCCATCGGCCCTATATTTAATGCATAGACAATTCCAACGCGTAAGTTCGGTGCCAATTTTTTTATTTGTGACATCATTTGTGGATCTGAAGATTGCACATAATACTTGTCAAGAACCTTGTAAGCTTTTAGTTTTTTTACTAATTTGGGCAATACGTCTTCCGTTTCTTTACCGTGTACTTTTAGTTCAATTAATAAGGAAACATTTAGGGCTTTTGCTATTTCAATAAAATCATCCAATGATGAAATTTTGTCGTTAAAGCCATTAGCATGAATTGTTAACGTCTTTAATTCACCAAGCGTCATATTGGCGATAACACCATTTTTACCTGTGAGTCTTCTTAATGTTCGATCATGAAATACAACGAACTGTCCATCAACGGTTTGTTGAATATCGATCTCGATTAAATCTGCACCAGAACTTGCTGCACTAACAAGGCCGCTAATCGTATTTTCCACATTCCCCTTCGTGTAACCACGATGTGCAATAATTTTTGTATCTGGTGCATAGACACTTTTCTCTAATGAAATACCATTCATCACACTTAATGCGATGAAAACAACCAAAATGATAATAGTTAACGGCTTATAGTTTCTTTTTCTAAATTTCGTTGTAAATCGTGATCTGCCTAAAATAGGCGTATTATACGTAATCGCCACCATTACTTGTGAAATCATTGCTTGCAGTAAACTAAATAACACCCCAAAAACCATTTCTAAAAAAGCAAGAGTAATCGCTGCTGTAACAAGTGCTGTGCTCGGAATCAAACGCTCCAACAAATATAATGGAAAAGTACTTATTAGCGTAATGCCAAGCATCACAAGTAAATGAATTATAATAAGCATGAATATTAATCCAAGTAGGCCCAACAAGCCGCGCTTTGAAAAACGCCAGCTTCGTATGAATGAACGAAGTAATGATATTTTTGGTTGGATTGTAAAAATCGGCATTGCCAAAATGCTACGTATCCCTACTATAACTAAAACTATTGTAATAGCCGCATAGAGTAAACGACCAGAACGAGTGCTCATGATTTCATCTGTCAAAAAATGCGGAAGAGAAATGGCTTGGGTAACTGTTAGTGGAAATATAATTGAAGCTACTGGTAATAAAAGTGCACTATAAATTATAAAAAAAATGACTTGAATACTAAAAAAGGAAAGCGCCTTACGATGGAGTTGCTGCCATATGTGTAAAAATCGATAGCGAGTACCTTTTTGTTGATGAAAGGCCATTATAAAAAGAAAGCCCATTTCATAATAAATAAATAGCAAAATGAGCATTATCAAAAGAATGATCATCAAGATGACAAAGGGATGCCCCACAAAACTTTGAATATTTTGCTCAGTTATTTGCGTGTACCCAGTAACTCGTAGCATTAGCTTAAATACGATAGCTGTTACTGGAACAATTAATAAAAACTGAAATAATTTAATCATTGCCAAACCTTGTATATAATCAAAGCGATACTTATAAATATTGTAGACGGCTTGGCGCATCACTTGTCCAGTTTTGTGCATTTACTCACCCCAGTCATACCTATCGTATCCCCTATCTTAAGCATTTTTACGATTTTTAAAAGCTCTTCGTTAAAGCCATTTATGTAAAATTACTTGAGCTCTTGAAATACAATTTGTCCCATATAATATGCGAGTAAAAATGATAAGATTTCTGTATTTATAGTAGTGCCTAAAAATTTTTTTGAAACTTTTTTGTATGTCACTCAGTAAATAATAAAATCGATACAATTTAAGGGGGCTAATAATTATGATACATACGATTTTTAACTTTAGAGATCTCATTAGTACAACTGTACTTCTTGTAAGTTTCCTCGCCATATTTTTCGTGATGATTAATATGATTAAAAAAATGAAATCGACCGCTCCTCTACCTCCTGAAGAAACACTTCAACAAAAAGTAGACGATTTAACAACACGGGTAAAAGCGCTAGAGCATCGTGTGGAAAATTTATCAGAAAGACAATAGCTCTTAAAAAAATAATTGTTATATGAAAAAACGCTGTAAAGTTATTCTTTACAGCGTATTACACGGTGTTATAAAAATATTAATATCAAGCAACTCCGTACTTTTAGAAATATTAATTCCGAACCAATTATTGCTTATGTAAATAACGATATAGTTTTCATTATGGATAGTATTTCAGATAATTTTCAATGGAACATTATCGGTAAAGAACTTATCCGAGGAAAAGAAAATTTTATTGAAACACTAAAAGAACTCCTAAATAGTAAAGTAGCAGAGCTGTATAATTGCAAAATTATTAACCACGGTTATGATGGTTCTGTAAACGGTACGTTAACATTAGAAAATAATATGATTTATTCCTTCTGTAATGTTTACAAATTCACTAGTTCCCGTAATAATTCGAAGATTAAGGAATGTACTTCTTATATAATCAAATTTCCATATTCCAATTCTTTTAGAAATGAAAATGGCTTTGAACAAACTTCTTTTATCGCAAGCAAAAACGCTGTAAAGTTTATTCTTTACAGCGTTTTTCATAAACGATACGGCCATCCACAACCGTATTTGCCACTTTTACTAGTGGAATATTTTCAATATCTATCGTAAAAAGATCCTCTTCTAAAATAGTGAAGTCTGCTGTATAGCCTTTTTCAATCTTACCTCGAATATCGTCTTGGCCTATTATTTGTGCAGCTCCTACAGTATAAAGTCGTACTGCCTCAAAACGTGATATTTTCTCCTTTGGTCCGTAGCCGTTATGAGATTCTCCCAAATTCCGTCTAGTGACTGCAGCGTATATACCATATAAGGGATTTGGCACTTCAATCGGGGCATCACTACCACCTGCAACGACTAATCCGCGATCTAGTAGCGATTTTAGTGGGTGCAAGCCTTTTGCTCGTTCCTCTCCTAGCCTAGCTAGTTCTGCTGCATACTCGCCCTGCACAAATTGCGGCTGCATATCCACGGCGACTGGTAACTCCGCAAGTTTTTCTAATATCCCTTCATCCACTAAACTACAATGAATAACACGATCTAATTGACCTTTCTGGGGCGGATAGGTAGCAAATACGTTTAAAATTGTTTCAATGGCTAAATCCCCAATGGCATGCACTGCCACTGTTTGTCCATGCTGTCGTGCAAGTTGAACATATTGCTCTAATTGTTCTGTTGAATGGACAAGCATACCGCAATTGCCTGGCTCATCACAGTATGGTTCTCGTAAGGCTGCAGTACGTCCTCCAAAGGCACCATCGATAAAAATCTTCATTGCACCAAACTCTAAATACGGAGAAGATGTTTCTTCCATCTTAGTTACTTCCTTAAATACTGTGTGGTGTTGTAATAAATGAACTTTAAACGATTGCTTGGCCTCGACGATTTTGCGAAAAGCATTTATTGGTTGAATCGGTGGCCCGTAATAGCTTAAATCTTCAGAATGACCGCCCACTAAGCCATATGATTGCAAGGATATTACCGCCTTCTCAAGCGCGTCCTCTATATATTCGAGCGTAATATGGGGCATATGGTTAACAATCATATACAAAGCTGCATCCTTTAAGACGCCTGTTAGCTGACCATCTACTTTTTCAATGACGCCACCTTCTGGTGATGGTGTGTCGTTTGTTATTCCTGCAAATGCCATTGCCTTGGAATTAGCCAAAATTAAATGATGGCAACTACGCTTAATTATTAACTGTGCTTCCCCTAGAGCATCGAGTTCCGCTAATGTTGGGAAAATAGGAGCTTCAAACTGTGTCTCATTAAGCCCTATCGCAATCACCCATTGATCTGCGGGAACTTCCAGAATCCTTTCACGAATAATGGCCAGTAGCTCAGCCTTACTTCTGACGTTCGATACATCAATATGCTTTAATTTCTCCCCGTAGCCAATAATATGTAAATGACTATCGACAAAGCCTGGATACATCACATTTCCTTGTAAATATAGAATAGAAGTAGCTTGTGGCGACAAGCTATCTACTGAGCCTGTCGCCACAATTTTTCCATCTTCTACAAGGACTGCTTCAACTGTTTCGCCAACTTTTGCCATCGTGTAAATTTTTCCACCTGTCCATAACGTTGCCAAAACATTTCCTCCTATGCAATCGCTTCAATTAAATGTGCTCGCTCTAGGCGGCGACGAACAATTACGCCAAACCACCCTGCCATAACGGCTTTCACAATACCTACTATAATAAACGGTGCCGCACCACCCATAAATGCAGCTGTCCAAGTTAAATCTCCAACAATTTTTAACCAAGTCGTTCCAAATGCCAATGTCACAACCATCCCAATGATGTTCGAAGTAATAGCTTGGAAAATTGTAATACCAAATTTATCTAAATATAAGCCCATAATAATTGCTGAGACAAGGAATCCGACTATATAGCCACCTGTAGGCCCAACTAAAATCCCAAATCCTCCAGACATACCACTAAATACTGGGAGACCTGCCGCTCCAAGCATAATATAAATCAATACTGACAACGTTCCAAGTTTTGTTCCTAAAATCGTTACGACTAAGCCTACTGCTAATGTTTGCCCTGTTATCGGAATAAGTGGTAACGGTATCGTTACTTGCGCAAGAACAGCAATAATCGCTGCACCAAATGCCGCTAACACATAATTATATGTACTACTCTTTTTCAAACTAAATTTCCTCCCCTTGTGCGTTAACTATAGATGAAAATAAGTTAACACAAACATAAAGCAAATGAAAACTGTTGTCAATCTATTTCGAAAAATTGCTATAAAAAAAGAAATTACTATAGTAAACTAGCAATTTTTAATCATACGTAAGCTTGTAATTTAAATAAATC
The DNA here is from genome assembly GCF_042674095.1 of Lysinibacillus sp. NPDC056959. NCBI lineage: Bacteria > Bacillati > Bacillota > Bacilli > Caryophanales > Bacillaceae > Lysinibacillus > Lysinibacillus sp. NPDC056959. The sequence goes on from NZ_JBHURE010000030.1 coordinate 23,041, forward strand.
TCCAACTATTTGATAAGAAAATCTCACCAAATATAATCTAATTCCAAAATGGTTAGTAAAAAATGTGTAAATTTAATTAGTCACGTATTTATATTGAATGTACGATTCGTTAACATTCTACAATTAATGTTGATTTTTTGACTATAATTAGTCCATTTGGCTAAAAATCGTTCTGAAAAAGACCCGTATTTTGAAAATGAATAATAGGTATCTCAGTCTCCAAACGTGTGCGAGTAAATGGTAGAAATTGTGCCAGCATATATAGTTGGAAGAATGCATATTGTAACATTTTGGTTTATATGGTAACATACTTAAGTATTTTTCCATTATTAAGGAGGTAAGTTATGTTACGCACTGGAATCATTTTTTTAATTTTAGGTTTAGGGGCATTTATACTGCCGCAATTCGGTCTACAATTCAAACTATTTACCGTTTTTAACGACATTTTTGGCGGAGGCGAAACCTATGTCGAAATTGCTCTTGCAGGTATAGGCGCCGTCCTAGTATGCATCCATTTATTTAAAGGAAAGAAGGACAAGTCGTCCGCAGCATAAGAACATGTGATTTTTGGGAGGAAAGTATTTTGAAATCGTTAATTGCAAGACTATTTAAATCAGTAACTGTTATGACTTTAATTATGATGGTGTGTGCGGTTCCCGCATTCGCTGAAGAAGAGCTAAATTGGGTCGAAGGTGGACAGAAAGTTGACGTGGGGACCAATTTAGCGGAACTGGAGTTAGACAGTGATTTTATTTTTCTTAATGCCGAAGATACGAAAAAGTACCTAACGCAGAGCGGAATGGAACCGAGCGGGTCAGAAATCGGCGTGGTTTTTCCAAAGGATGAAAATCAGACTTGGGCCGTTTATTTCGAATATGACGAATCTGGATATATAGAAGACGACGAAAAAGCGGAAATCGATGCTGATGCCTTGTTGGAAAGCTACAAAGAAGGTACGGAAGAAATGAATAAGGAGTTAAGCCCTGAAAATCAATTATTCGTTGACAAATGGGATGTTGCTCCATTCTACGACAACCAATTACATAGTTTGTCGTGGTCTTTATTAGCGCATGATAATCAGAACAACGGTGTTATTAACTACAATGTGAGAATTCTATCCCGCGAAGGCTATATCTCGGCGATACTAGTCTCAGATCCGGCAAAATTGCAGGCCGATCGTATTGTGTTTAACAACAAGATCCTGTCCAAGTTTAACTTAAAGAAGGGTCAGCGCTATGAGGATTTTGACAAAAAAACTGATAAGGTAGCTGAATTCGGCTTGACAGGATTAATTCTTGGAGGTGCGGGTCTAGCAGTTGCCAAAAAAGCGGGCTTTTTTGCTATACTCCTCCCTCTATTGAAGAAGTTCGGGTTCATTATTGTGCTGGCTGTCGGTGCGATTTGGGGCTTTATTCGTAAAAGAATGGGCTTGAAGAAAGAGCAAGCTGAACATTCGGAGGAACTACCGACACAAACGGAGCAATCGGAGCACCCTGCACAAGACCAGGACAAGGACCAAGAGATTGACAAGCAGAAAGTTTAATTTGCATAAGAAATAACCGCTAAACGTTTCTCGAATGTGGTTAAAAAAACAGGAATAATCAAAGCCCCTCCTTATCCTCGTTAGCCGAGTGATTAGGAGGGGCTTTTCATAGAAGTGCCTTATGGCCGAAACCGTAGCGAATATTGCATCCTCTCGACTGTTGTCAATCTAATCTAAAAAAAGAAATTGCTATAGTGAACTAGCAATTTCTCTATACAAATTACCAAAGCGGATCGTTGATAGGATCATCTTCTTGTAAATCAAAGACATATGGTGCTAGTAGTCGATAATAAATAAGAACACCAGCCATAAAGAAAATAGTCCCGATAGCAATATTATCAAAAGTCAAATGCATAAATACCATAAGCGGAATCGGGAACGTTAAAATACCACCCATTTTCATTGATTTTTTTGAGCGATATTGTTTTTTCCCACAATAGGGACATTCGATTTGTCCATTTTTTCGGTACATTTTTCGAGCATGCTTCTCTGACCAAGTTTCCCCACACTCAATGCACACCGGTAGGCCATAGCCTTTCTTGATTAGCACACGTTTAATAATAAAGGCAATACCTACCAAAAAACTAAAAAGCAATATACCTTTTACGAAATCGTTTTGTAAAATTGTCCATAGGCTCCATGTATCCGCTTCTTGCTGTACACTGGCTGCCTGATGACTACCTGAATGTTTATTCTGTGATAATAAATAACTAAAACCAATGGCCAACATCGTAAACGTCGCAAGCACCACACGATATTGCCACGGACTACTTCTTCTTTGTTTCGTTTTACTACGTGCTTTCTGAGCAATTGCCTGTTTTTTCTCATCTGTAAGCTTTATATCTCGAAGTTCTTGTAGCACATCTTCTTTAAATTGATTCATGGCGTAACACCTCCCAATCATAATCACCGATTGCTGTTGCAAGTTGCTTTCTAGCACGCTGTAATCTTGTACGTATTGTTGCTTCTGGACAACATACGAGCTGTGCAATTTCAACTGTCGTCATATCCTCAAAATAATAGAGAATCAGTACTTCCCTATAGGCAACTGATAATGTAAACAATGCCTCTACTAGCTCTCGTTTTGTGGACTTAGCAAGATATTCTTTTTCAGGCGTGACTGCTGTCGTACGTCCTGTTATTTTTTCAAAGAGTGTCAGTCGTTTACTTTTCCAGCTGCGTAAATAATCATGGCTTCGATTGACCGTCATTTTCACTAAATATGTACGTAATGATGCTTCTTGACGAAATTGCTCCTGCTTTTGATAAAAGGCGATAAACACATCTTGCACAATGTCCTCAGCTGTTGCTTCATTTTTCACATATAAATAAGCAACCTTTAATAAATAATCACCGTGCTCTGCAATAATATTTTCAATATCCATCGCTGTCCTCACCTACTTTCTATACTACTGACGGACGTCACTTCATTTCCGATTCATTTTTTTAAAAATTTTTTCAAAAGAAAAGAATCTGCGAAACTCCAACGACTATACGTTGGAATGAAGCAGATCCTTTTTGATCGATACTAAATATTTGCACTTACACGCCAGTACCAGTCATCTGACTTATTTAATTACGATTCCCCGCACCACTATATTGATTAAAAACAGTGATTTGGTTACGACCATTGCGCTTTGACGTATATAGTGCTGTGTCCGCATTATGGATCAGCGCCTCAACAGTGGCAATCTGACCTTGTTTATTCGTACTTACGCCAATACTAAATTCCAACTGAACGGTCTCATCATTAATTGTTAAGGACAGAGAGTTTAATGTTTGATAGAGATTTTCGGTTATCGTTTGAATAGATTCACCATCCGGTAATTGACTAAGAACAATAAACTCATCTCCGCCAAAACGAGCAACGATCGACTCAAATGATTGAAAATAATCCTTTAATGTAGTTGCTGTAATCGTTAAAGCATCATCACCAAATAAATGACCATTAGCATCATTAATTTCTTTAAAATGGTCTAAATCAATCATCATTAATGCTAAGTGCTGATTTTCTATCGAAGCTTTCTTCAGCATTTTTTCTGCATTCTCATCAAAATAACGTCGATTATAAATATTCGTTAACGGATCAATGTAAGAAGTTTTTTCAAAATGTTTTTTCTGGTCATTATACTCCATCTCAAACAATAAATGAGTATAATTTTCCCTTTGTATTTCCAATAGAATGTTAATATATTCCTTTTGTATCGAGCACAATACAAGCTTATTCCCTTGTTCTTCTATTAGCTTCACTAAAGAATTATATATAGTTTGAAGCATAGACAAATCATTATTTTGTAAGGCATAGTGTTTCGACTTTTGATACAAATCAATGGCCTCGCTAATGCGCCCCTGTTTTTCACAAAGCAATGCATAGGCATTTATTACCTCCAATTGTAACTTGGAGTAAGGTGGTTTCTTAATCGTCACTAGCAATTCTTGCAATAATTCATTTGCTTCATCAAATTCCTCCAAGCAAATTTGTGCAACAGCTAAGTTTATTTTTGAATAAATAATCCCTGAATAAGGATTTTCATGCTTTGTCTCAAAATAATTGGCATAGTATAAGCTCTTTAATGCAAAATCCTTCGCTTTTTGATAGTTCCCTAAAGAGTTTTCTAAGTCGCTTAAATTATTATAAATTTTCCCTATGCTATCTGTATGTTGAATACGCTCAGCAATCTCTAGCCCCCTGATCATAAACTCTTTCGATTTCTTTATATGGCCGAATGTCCCCCAATAAATGGATGCTAAAATATAATGATGGATCAAATCGATATCATCGCCATATTGGAAGGTTAATTCTCGATATTGCTCTAGCACACTAATGGATACTTGCAAATCACCTGTTTGGAAATAGCTTGCACAGCTATAGCGTAATAACAGGATTGCTTTTTTATACATACCAAGCTCAATAGCGCTTTCAATTGCGACACTACTTAATTCTATATATTCTATAAAGCGATTCGCTTCATACAATTCATTGAGCGTAATCCATAATTCTTCAAACTCCAGTGTGTTCATACCGCCCCTCCTTAAAGTAACCCCTACTTCTTTAATACTATCTTTACGAGCTTAATATTACAATTCCTCAGACTCATTTATTTTCAAATTTATGAGTAAAATTAACCTCAAAATTCCATTCAGTGATTCATTTATCCTAAAAAGTTGTGATTCCACCTGTAAAATGACTCTTTTTATAGGGGGAATATTTAAGATACCATAAAAACCATAATTTTCCGATAAATAAAAAAACAGACTCTTCTCGAACGAGACTTGAAAAAGGTGGGGATGGCTAGATATGTGTGGATCATCACCATAATGTAAGGTTGATTTCCGTTCTGGCTAGCTACTCTCCTAGGAGCTTCGGGGCAACAGATTTTTGTGCGAAAGTGTAGCGCCAAGGTAGCGGGAGCAACAACAACAGGACGTGATGGTTTTGCTAAAATCAACTATTCTTAATCACTAAATGAATTTATTTAAAGAAATCAAACCTCGTCATAAAGAAAGCGTTCCCACAAAAGTTCAAATGCTGAGATTCGCCGATTATATTATCATAACGCTTATTGTAAAGATTCTTTAATACCTAAAAGCTTTTTTGACTAAGACATACCATACCGTAACCTACTTTACACAAAATGACTGTTTCACTTAATTTTTAAAAATTTCAATTATCGTATTGACCTTAGAGCATACTCCAATGTTAGGATAAATTTAGGAGGTGCTCACATGCATATAAAACAGTTTGCAGCAAAGTATAATTTATCTACTGATACCGTACGTTACTATGAAAAAGAAGGATTACTACATCCGAATAAACAGGACAATGGTTATCGCGTGTATGACGTCACGTGTGAACATACAATTAAATTTATTTTAGTATTAAGGCAGCTTGGCTTCACATTACAAGAAATCAATCAACTCCTTACACTAGAGCAAAAGCCCACTTCAGATTCCTGCAATCAAGAGACTGTACAGCTTTTCTCTGCAAAGATCACTCATATTGAGCAGCAGTTATATTTTTATGAGCAGGCACTGCAATCCTTACGGCTCACTCAAACATTAATGGCTGAAGGAAAATACGCTGAAAATAAGTTAATCATCGGTTCACTTATTGAGGATATGTATAATAAATTACAAGAAGGAAGTGTTCATCATGAAACTACGTAAAATTATCTCATCGGAATATTTAATAGCACTTTTAGTAACTGTATTTTTCTACTGGCATTTTGAATTTTCGTTCCTATATTTTGTACTACTTTTATTACTACCTGATATAACGATGTTAAGCTATATAGTAAACACTAAAGTTGGCGCGTTATTTTACAATATTGGCCACAGTTTAGTCCTGCCAGGGATTCTCTTGATTATAGGCTTTGTCATTGCATCATCACCGCTACTAATGGCTTCTATAATTTGGTTAGCTCATATATTTTTAGATCGTGCACTAGGCTATGGTTTAAAATATGATGAAGCCTTTACAAAAACTCATTTACAACAAATAGCATAAGTGAGAAGTTGAGACTCTAACAGTTAACGGTATTTTATCAGCGATGAGCGTTCTCTTTCGTAGTTCTGTTCACTTTATTAGCATTTAAGTTTACCCTTTTAAAAATCAATTTTTCGGAGGGATTATATGGTGTTGAACTTAGTTCTTCGCTTTCTATTAGAAATTTGCGTGTTAATGGCTTATGGATATTGGGGTATACAAACTGGGAAAGGTATGTTCTTCAAGCTCCTACTTGGGGTTGGAGCACCCGCTTTGTTTGTAGTTCTTTGGAGTATGTTTGGTTCACCCAAAGCAACATTTCCATTGAGTGGGATTTCGCATTTTATGTTTGAATTTGTGATATTCTCGCTAGCTGTCATAGCACTATATGCTACAGGTCAAACAAAATTAGCTTATGTATTTGCTATACTAATCATCATTAATCAGATTTTATTGTCCGTTTTTAATCAACGCTAAAAAAATCCACTGTTTTAAAAGTGGATTTTTAGCTTTTTTGAAGGTATGTGTATACCGTTGTAAGATTAGCTTTAATACCGTTTACTCCCTTCCACTCCCTATACGTTTTAGATACATCAAATTCAGAAATAAAATCCTCCAGTGACAACTTATGTTGAAGGGCCTCTTTTGCTCGTTGAGTCATATAAGATAAATAATCAATTAACGTATCGCATGCAGTCAAATCTGCAACATTACCATGACCAGGAACAATTATATTTATATCGATTTGTTTAACTCGCTTTAATATGTTCAAAAATTCTTCAGGGTCATAAATCGGGACATGTAAATCTTCTGTCACTATATCCCCCATAAAAGCTATTTTTTCTTTAGGTAAGTACATAAATGTATCACTCGGTGAATGTCCCCCACCTAAACAGTATAATTCCACAGTTTTATCGGAACCTGTGATAGTCAATTTTTCTTCAAACAACATGGATGGCAACACAATTTGTAATTGAGATAAATCATCCAACACCTTCGACATTTCTTGATATTGGTTGATTAAACTCGTTTTTATAATGATGTCCTCTGTTGAATCAATTTTACTTTTTAGCTGAAGCAGGTATTGATTCATATCCTGCTTTTCCTTCTCGTAGTCTTCAAACTTATTCTTTTCTTTGCACAATTTCTCCGTTGCATATGTAGAAATAATTGTTGTATCCGAAAATACTTGATTCCCAAAAACGTGATCCCCGTGATAGTGACTGTTAATCAAATACTTTACTTTCTTACCGGTTAAACTTTCAGCTTGGCGTCTCAACTCTTCTCCCGCTGAAGGAGTACTTAGCGAATCAAAAACTAGAAGTTCTTCACCTAAATCAATGATTCCCGCATTACTCCAAGCACCTTGACCTGGTTTAGCAACCGCAGCATATACACCGTCACATAAATTATGCAAAGTAAAATAGTTTGTTTCTATAATCTCCCGTCCCATTCATAGTTCCCCCTAAAGTTTTTACATATTATAGCATTTATACCTATAGATTAATCCAGAAAAAAAATCCACTCTTTTTCTAGAGTGGATTTTCCTCATATTAGATGAGTCGCTTAATCTTCGTTTCATATAGTGCAACTATTAGTATGCCGCCAAGTATAGGCGTTAAAGAGCTAAAACTGAAATAATAACCTTCATCACTGTATTGTCCTAAGAAATGAAATTGCAGCCATGGAACACCGTATGTTTCACCTACACCGTATAAAAAAACTGTGCTAAATAAAAACAATGCAAGACATTTGATAAATTCATTTCTTTTCATTTCAATTCACCTCATTTAACGATGATCATTTGTTCTGCATAGGCTTTAAGGTCTTCAATTGCTCGCTCAGGGTTTTCATTCATAATGCCATATTGATAGCCATTTTCCTGCCAGCCAATATAACGGAATTTCTTCTCGTCCATGGCAGACCCTTTTTGACCTCGGATGTCTATTTCTTTTTCACCAAAAGTGGGATCAACCTCTGGTGCACTACCACTTGCTTTAAAAACAGTTACTGAAATTTCTTTCTGACTGTTCTTTGTATAATTAAAGGTATACTCTGAACGACCTTCTATCCCTTTATCTAATGAAATATCCTCCAAAATCAATCCATTTTCTTCTGGCACCATTAAAAATTCACCAAGCTCTCCCTTCACTGTATCAAGTGTTACTGACTCAGATTCTTGCGTGCTAATTTCCTCCACTTTTGCATCCTTTGGAATATCAATTGTAAATTGTGCATCATCAATTTTTGCACTGTCATCTAGTTTCGTATATTCTGATGTCATTTTATTTCCAGCACTATTCGTTATTGTTTTTAACGTCACCCAAGTTTTTTTATCAATCCATACTTCAATATCACCTACTAAAGTATCGTCTTTTTTAGCTTTCGCTACAATTTTATACGTATCTCTTCCAGCAATCTTCTCCTCCCCTGCAATTTTCACATCATGTGTATCCTTTACAATATTGAAAAGTGATTCTGCCTGATCTCTTGGTGATTGAAATAAATCCGGACTACTTTCATCCATATCCATTTTATGAACAGTGTTTTTTACAACATCATATAAAGTGACTTGTGAGCCATTGTTGACTGTGATAATATGCTCACCGTTTTCAGCTGTTATCTCAACACGTCGTTTACCATCTTTAGTCCACTCCTTAACTTGAGCTTTTCCACCAATTTCCCCCATATCCATTTTGTATTCAGCGTAATAAGTAAGTGGCTCTTTCGTTTCCTGTAACGCTTGGTCAATAATTTCCTGAGGTGAAAATGATCCCTCCGTATTACAACCCACTAAGCTAAATGTTAAGGCAGCAACTAAACCTGCTGCACGTAATGATTTTTTCCAATTCATCATCAATTCTCTCCTTTTAATGGTGGCAACCAGCAAAGTACAGCTGTTCCATAGCCTTCTTTTGATACAAGTTCTACTGTCCCACCATGCTTTTCTATTATTTGTTTTGCTATATTTAATCCTAGTCCAGTTCCGCGCTCCCCAGCCTTTGTTCTTGCTGAATCTGCTTGGTACATGGGCTCGAATAATTTCTCAATATCCTCTTTTTTTACACCTTGCCCGCTATTTTGCAAGATGATATACATACCATCTTGTTTTTTTAGAGCTGGCCGTACAAAATCAAAGCTCCAAACCGGACATTCTCCAGCATTCATGGCAGCTAAGCCTATCGTTGTACCTAGTGCTCCATAGCGCCAAGCATTACTTATTAAATTGTCAATCACCCGTTGAAGCTGCTTTGGATGCACTGCATACATACCTACTATGTCACAAGTGACTTCAAGCATAAATCCTCGATCCTTACATAGTTGCTCATAATCAGATAGTGCCATTTCAAAAAACTCGGCCCCATCTACTGCAACAAGGTCTAAATGATAGCTTGTGGATCGCAGTAAAGTGAACATTAGTAAATCCTCTAGCATCTGCTTCATCGTTTCAGACTTTGTTAAAATAATTTGTCGGTATTCGTCTTGCTGTTCTTCTGATAACACCTTGCTTTGTAAAGACTCGGCATACGCTTGAATAGCTGTAAGAGGGGTTTTCAAATCATGGGAAATACTTGCAATCATTAGCTCCTTTTGCTGTTGTTCTACTTTTAAATGAGCTCGTGCAGTTTCAATTTCGTCCTGCATGGCAAGGAAGGTTTGAGCAAGGTCTCCAATTTCATCTTTTCTTGCTACTAAATTCGATTCCACATGTTCCCCCTTTGCAAAAGCACGCATTTGCCTCATCAGTTCATGTAACGGCCGATTTAATTTACGGTTAAGCAGCATCATAACTGCGAAATAAATAAGGAGGAATAATAGTATAGAGCTAACTATTACAAGCCACGAACGGCTTTCTACACCTTTTACCCAATCCGTCCGAACTAATTGAATTTCATATACCCCAAGTAATTCCGCATCTTGATAAACAGGTTCTTTATACGTAAAGGCATTGTAATTTTGCTTTAGTTCATATAAACCTTTTAAAATAGTATTCATAGATTCATAATCTGGTTTCAATGGATTTGAGGAATACAAAAGAATGCCTGATTTCGAGTAAAGTGTAATGGCGAGTTGATCATTCGATAGTGCTTTAATATCTTGTATATCCGCGTTTTTTTTATAATGCTCAGGATTTTCAAGAACAGATTTCACCTGATTAAGCTCGGTCATTTTTTCGAAATATTCAACAACGCTTTTATCTTGATAATAGGCATTAATCCACACATAAAGGCTATAAGCACCTGTTATCGGTAACACCATCACGATGAAAAAAGTGATGAGTAACCAAGTTTTTATTTTCATAGCGGTTCACCTATAAAACGGTAGCCCTTGCCCCAAACTGTTTGTATATAATACGGTGTTTTAACTGGGTCCTTTATCTTTTCTCGTAGCGCCTTTATATGTACTGTGACAGTATGTGTTTCATCTACGCTAGCCTGTTGCCAAATATGCTGATATAACTCTTCTTTTGAAAAAGTTTGGTTTGGATTTTTCGCAAGTAGTTTTAACAGCGCAAATTCCTTCTGTGTTAAAGTAAGCTCTTCATCATGAAGGCGCGCTGTTTCCTTTTGCCAATCAATTTTTAAGCCTTGTGCAAAGGATGTAACATCTTCTGTTAATTCTTTTTTCGTATAACGTTTCCAACGACGTAAGTGTGAGGCAACACGTGCCTTTAACTCCTCTAAGCTAAACGGTTTCGCAATATAATCATCAGCGCCCTGCAAGCCCTCAACCTTATCAGCCTCTTCCTTACGTGCACTCATCATTAAAATAGGTACATCACTTTCCCAACGAATATTTTGACAAACCGTCAGACCGTCCATCTCCGGTAACATCCAATCGACTAACACTAAATCGAAAGTATCCGCTTGAAAATCAGCTAACCCTTCAAGTCCTGTTGTTGCCCAAGTAATTTGGTAACCTTCTTGCTCAAGCGTTTCCTTCACAATACGTCCAATCGCCGTATCATCCTCAATCACTAATAGCTTTTCTTTCATCTGATTTCCTCCTGCATTAACCTTACTATGTAAAAAGACATTTTTTTTGAACTTTATACTTTCTTTATAATTACCATAGATCTGCCTTTCCGTCACTTCTCGTTTTTTATCCGTCGCTTCGAGCGGGCCTTCCGTCACTTTGCCTTTTCTTTCCGTCGCTCAGTCCTGCCTTTCCGCCACTCTAGCTGGACTATCGCTCGCTTCGCCTTTCAATCCATCAATCCTACCAATAAATCAAATAAAAAAGGAATGCACGCAAAATGTGCATTCCCTCATTATGTTAGAAAAATAAACTTAATATATAGTAAATAGCTGCAGCCATGACTGCGGAAATTGGCATCGTGATCACCCATGTTGTTACAATTTTCCGTGCCATGCCCCATTTAACACCTTTTACACGATGTGCTGTACCTACACCCATAATAGATGAAGAAATAACATGTGTTGTAGATACTGGCAAGTGAATCAATGTCGCACCGAAAATGATGGATGCAGAAGCAAGGTCTGCTGCAACTCCATTTACTGGACGGATTTTCATGATCTTACCACCGACTGTTTTGATGATTTTATAACCACCTACAGAAGTACCAAGACCCATTGCCAATGCTGCTGCAAAACGTACCCAAAAAGGAATATCATCTGTATGATGCAAGCCTCCTGCAATTAAAGCTAGCGTAATAATCCCCATCGCTTTTTGCGCATCGTTTGTGCCGTGAGTAAATGATTGTAAAGCTGCTGTACCAATTTGCATTGTCCGGAAGCCTTTATTCGTTCGATATAAGTTCATATCCTTAAATAATACTTTGAATAAAGACATCATTAAGAAACCACCTGCAAACGCAAGTAATGGTGAGAAAATAAGTGCCTGAAGGATTTTTATAAAGCCGCTATAGTTCAATACATTGAAGCCTGCCGCTGCAATAGCAGCACCTGCTACAGAACCAATCAAAGTATGCGATGAACTAGACGGAATTCCAAAGTACCACGTGACTAAGTTCCATGTGATTGCTGATAATAATGCCGCTAAAATAACGACAGAACCTGTAGTATCTCCAATATAAGAATTTAAGCTGAACGGGTCAACAATATCCTTTGTTAAAGCTTTCGCTACCCCAACGAATGTAATAGCTCCAATGAAGTTCATAACCGCAGCCATATATACTGCTGTACGTGGCTTCAATGCCCTTGTTGATACAGAAGTTGCGATCGCGTTGGCTGTATCATGGAAGCCGTTAATAAAGTCGAACACAAGTGCAAATATAACGACTAATATTGTTATCAGTAATATCGTATCCATTTCGTACTCTCCATCTTACGCGTTACGCATAATTATTGTTTCAATTGTATTTGCTACTGTTTGACAGCTGTCTGCTATATCTTCAAATTGTTCGTAAATACTTTTAAACACCATGATGCGCATTGGATCCTTTTCTTGAATAAATAATTGCTTCATTGAAGAACGGAAAATTTCATCACATTCACGCTCATAGTCCTTAATTTGAATAGCATGTTTACGCATTTCAACAAGCTTTTTACTATTTAATAGCTCCATTGCTTGGACCATTTCGTCTGTGCTTTTCGCAATATATGTTAAGAATTGGCGCATCGGCTCTGTCACTTCTGTTAAATTATACATATCAAAATGAGCAATACAGCCTTCCATGCCATCAATAACATCATCTAATTTATTGGCAAGTGCTAAAATATCCTCACGCTCAATTGGTGTCATAAATGACTTATTTAACATTACAATAAGTTCGTGAATTAATTTATCTCCACTTGTTTCATAGTCCTTCATTGTGTCTGCGATTTCTTTTAGTCCATCTATATTTTGAATACGTGCATTATGCGCATAATAAATACCTTCTTTGACGTTTTTAGAAATATTTAATAATGCTTTAAAAAATGGATCTTGCTTGTTTGAGTTGAACATCATGTTCCTCCTGTTGAATAAATATTGTCGATTTCTGCAATCATCATAACAAAACTTTCACATACTTCTACAGATTTTTAAACATAAACGAGTTGAATTTACAAAAATGTAATATAAAATTCGCCACAATTATTTCTAGGTACTTTTCCAAGTTGAAAACGTTGGAAACTCAATAACAAAAATGAACGTTTTTTCTTTAAATATACCCATTTTTTCTTTTATTTTTATAAAAATACTTGAAAAACTTTTTTCCTTCTATTTTTTTCATCTTTATAAATGTTAAGGAATTGTAAACGAAATTTACATTAGAAATGAAAAACTCCATTGTCATTTATTACAATTCGCAGTACTGTTATAAGAAAAGTGTAACTTACACAATATGCGTTAAAGAAGGTTGTGAGTATCATACATATGGACATCGATTTACTATCACTTGTAATACTTTTAGTACTCGGCTTTATCGCATCCTTTTTAAATGCGATTGTCGGTGGCGGAGGGTTAATTTCATTACCTGCGCTTATGGCGGTTGGTTTACCGCCAAGTACAGCGATTGCCACAAACAAACTCGCCAATACAATTAGCAACGGGACTAGCATGTTAACTTTTTTACGAGCTGGCAAGGTCGATGTAAAAAAGAATCGAAAAATAATACCTTTTATTTTTATTGGTTCGTTCATTGGTGCCTATACTGTGCATCTTGTATCACCGGCTATTTTAAAGCCTCTAATGCTTGTTATGCTCGTCCTTGTTACCACTTATACGGTTTTAAAAAAAGATTGGGGACAGCAACCTGAAGAGCGGATATTAAGTACTAGAAAGAAAGTCATCTTTGTTGGCGCTTTTGCAGCTGTTGGCTTTTACGATGGTTTCTTCGGACCTGGCACTGGTTCTTTTTTTATTTTCATTTTATTAATGATAGGCAATGATTTCTTGCAGGCCGCCGGTAATGCTAAAGCCTTTAATTTCACATCGAACTTAGCTGCACTGGCTATGTTTTTACTATTAGGAAAAGTTAATTTTTTATACGGTCTTCCTATGGGCTTTGTCATGATCTTTGGTGCCATATTGGGTTCAAAATTTGCACTGAAGCGTGGGACAAAAATGATGCGTATTATTTTTATCATCATGACTTGTACATTAATTGTCAAAAATGCATGGGATTATTTCATCACCCACTAAGTAAAATACTACCAATTTCATTAATGAAATTTATCAGCCAATTGACAAAAATTATTAGCGTGCTATAATTCTTTTAGGCTTCACCGCGTTGAAGCGAAGAAGTAACTAGTAGGAGGATTAGCATGTTTCGAATTGAAGCAAAGAGTAACCCTCGATTTATCGAGGCAAGCTTTATTATACTTTTAATTATTGCCGTGATGGCATACAGTATTGGGTATTTAAAGGCGACACCCCATATACCTATTTTTCTTGTCATTTCACTTTTAATTGCTTATGGATTACTAAAGAAAGTTCCGTTCCGTGAGCTTGAAACTGGTATGGTTGCTGGTGCAAGTGCTGGACTTGGGGCAGTTTTTATTTTCTTCTTTATCGGTATTTTAATTTCTAGTTGGATTATGGGTGGCACAATTCCAACACTTATCTACTATGGCTTTTTAACTGTTTCACCAAGCTTTTTCTTTGCCATCGTATTTTTAATTTGTAGTATCGTCGGTGTATCAGTTGGGAGTTCTTTAACGACTGTTGCGACAGTGGGCGTTGCTTTTATGGGGATTGCTGGTGCAATGGACATCTCTTTAGCTATAACGGCTGGTGCGATTGTTTCCGGTGCTTTCTTTGGGGATAAAATGTCTCCCCTATCGGATACAACAAATCTTGCATCTGGTACAGTTGGTGTTGATCTTTTCGAGCATATTAAAAATATGGGTTGGACAACGATTCCAGCTTTCGTGATCTCATTCGTCCTTTATGCAATCATTTCGCCAACAGGAGGAAATACTTCATTTGAAACAGTTGAGCTTTTTAAAGAAGGCTTACTGTCAACTGGACTTATTCATTGGTATACATTATTACCAATTGCCGTTCTCGTTATTATGACTTTTTATAAAGCACCTGCACTTATCACACTCGCAGTTGTCTCCATTCTTGGTGTCGTACTTGCCTACATACAAGAACCGATTGCCTTATCGAATGTCTTTAAAATCCTTTTTGAAGGCTATGTATCTACTACGGGATATAAAGATGTTGATGCACTACTGTCTCGTGGTGGTATGAACAGTATGCTATTTACAATTGCCTTAGTCTTATTAGCATTAACAATGGGCGGTCTACTATTTACGCTCGGCATTATTCAAAGTATTTTAGCGAAGGTCGAAAGCTTCTTTAAAAGCGCTGGCTCTGTTATTACGGGTGCTGCCATTACAGGGATCGGTGTGAACACATTAATTGGTGAGCAATATTTATCTATCCTACTAACGGGTGAAGCTTTTAAAGCACAGTTTGCAAAGGTTGGACTTGCCCCTAAAAACCTTTCCCGAGTTATGGAGGATGCAGGGACTGTAGTCAATCCTCTTGTTCCGTGGAGTGTTTGTGGTATTTTTATTGCTAGTGTACTAGATATACCAACAACATCTTACTTGCCATTTACCTTCTTCTGTCTACTCGGACCAATTTTGACGATCCTTTTTGGTTGGAGCGGTAAAACATTAACAAAGCTTGAAAAATAAGATTGGTAGCTGATGAATGAAATCGTCAGCTACCTTTTTTCTAGAGCATGAAATGAAATAAAATTGCTAGTAGCAGATTGGAATATGTAGCAACTTTTCTCGATAATGCAGTGATATTTATCTAAAGAAACAAAAAGAGTATGCTTTGAAAAACTGTTCAAAACATACTCTAATTTTATTGTGTTAATATCTTGATACTTATTCACTTAAGATGAAATTTCGTCTGTCTTAGCCATTCTTTCATTGTTCTTCGATGATAAAAACTCTTCTAATGCCTGTTTGTTCTTATCTAAGTCAATATCCAAAACATCTCCTACATTCACACGTTTATCTGCATAGGAATTTGCAATCGGAATTCGTAAAGTGTCCATACTAGATTTTCCATTTACAATCCCTTTTCCAATGGTAAGGATTGTTTTATTATCAACATTTGTATCAAAGTATGAATCTGCAACACCAAGAAGCTTTGGTAAATTCATTAAGCTTGAAACACCGATTTGTTCTTTCACCTTTGTCAAAACCTCTTGCTGGCGTTCCACTCGTCCAAAATCACTTAAACGATCGTGGCGGAATCGTACATAGCCTAATAACCCGTCACCATGTAAAGTTTGTTTTCCCGGATTTAAGGTCATACCAATTCCATAGGACATTTCATAAGGAATATCAACTTCAATTCCATCCGGTGCTAAAAGATCTATAATTTTAGGGAATCCTTTAAAATCCACGAGAGCATAGTAATTAACATCAATATCAAAATTTTGCTTAATTGTTTTTCTTACTAGTTCAGGACCTCCGAAGGCAAAAGCAGAATTTATTTTATTCATTCCGTGCCCTGGGATGTCAACATACGTATCTCTCATGATAGATATAAGTTTTACATCATTCGTCGTTTGATCATAGTGTGCAATCATTAACGTATCTGATCTACCATCCTCGTCTCTAGCGTCACTTCCCATTAATAGCACATTAATCTGACCAAATTGCACATCCGCACCTTCAAATGGGTCATACGCCTTTTGGTCATCTTTATAAAGACCATCTTCTGCCATAGCCAAACCGCTATTGTATTGATACACCCCATAAATAATCACTGCTACGATTACTAATGCGAATGTTAAGATCAAATTCCTTAACCATTTACGGCTCTTTTTACTTTTTCTCATTAATATCCACCTATCATTAACGCTAATTTATTTTTTTAGTACTGCCTTTGTAGTAAGTTGTACTGCTATTGCATCGTCTAAATAACCAATTGGAAATAAATAATCCGGTATAACATCTACAGGGATTATAAAATATAACAATGTACTTCCAATTACGGTTAGTTCAAAAATTGTACCCTTCCCCAATGAGAATTTCTCATATAACTCTTTTAATTTGCTTATAAACGGACCTATGCTTCCTACACTCTTAATTTTTTCATCAAAATCCTTATAGATTGAACTTTTTCCTTCTTCTGTTTGCGCGTATAATCCATAGCTTTCTAGTTTCTGTTCAACATGTGCTACCGAAAATTCGTCATCATAAACATTTGAAGATTTAAGAAGAGCCTGTATTGCATCAACAGACGTATGAATATCTGAATCTGACTCTTCTTGTCTCTGTTCTATAGCGTATCCTGCTGCTTCAAAAAGATTGATTAACGGAACGCCAAGGCAGTCAGCAAATTTTTCTAAATGTTGTGGGGTCGCTTTTCTCTTTCCATTTATTATCCGTGAAATCGTAGCTGTATCGATTCCAGTGAGTTCACTAAACTTCCGCATAGACAATGAACGTTCTTTTAATAATTCTCTCAGCAATACACCAAGAGTAATACTGTTTCTATGCTCAACCATTTTCAATTCCCCCTTCTTTCCGTGACTAGCATACATTAAACAGTTGTATATAAAATTAAGATTATCAAAAAGTTTATTATTATGTTGACATTTTGTCAACACTTAAGATGAAATCTACCCATTTACGTCCAGTTTCGGCTTTGTGATGGCACAAAGATCGAGATGACAAGCGTTGAAAGACCGAGTAAACCTGCACCTACCCCACTCGTACGTTCATTCGCCGTTAAGGCAATGCCAGAAGCACCTACCCTCCTCATCCAACTTCTCCAGACTTATTGAAAAAGATTCCTCAGGATTTCTTACAATATCTTGTCCATAATCGAACTGCGCTTCATAGTTACTATCTGAAGTCTCTTCTTTCCATGGTTTCGCCAAAAGAATAATCCGAATACCGATTATAAATAATAGTAACGCTCCAATGATTACAGGAAGCATACCGGGTAGAACAGTTGAGAGCCAAACGCCAAATGTAATGCCTCCCATACTCATAAGAAAACAGATGAGCGAAATTACTTTATTTTTTTCAAATCTAACATTTATCTTTCGAATCCCGTATGATAGTCCGACACCCAAATTATCAATACTGGATGAAAAAGTAAAAGCTAAAATGATTAACCAAGTCGCTCAACCACATCCCTTATTTTTTTATATCATATTTTTCGCGTTGACAAACGGTGCGTATTTATCCGAAAAATATTGACGAAAAAACAACAAGACTTTAGTAACATCATAAAAAGTACTAAATAATATATCTAATACTTTAGGAAACATTGACTTATCACCGTAACATGAGGGTGATATTTTTATACGAAGAATTAATTTTATTTAGCTGGGACGGGTACCCTCTAAAGCAAACAAATTTACGCACACCAAAAAGACCTAACGAAATATTCATTTTTTCGCAAGGTCGGATAGGATATAGTAAATTACCATTTATGAACAGTTGGAAGTTACTCTTTCGTATTCGTATGGGTTAATAGCATACTCCTTTCAAAAAATTATTCATACTCACAATGAAGGCGGCCATATGATGCTGCCACATAAAATGCACTGCCCTACTACATAGTTCATTAATATTCACAAATAATTACCTAAAAATAAAATTTATACCAATTTTATATAGTTGAAATTTAATTTTCATCAGCTACTTGGTATTTTTTCACTTTAAGACACAACCATTTAAAACTAGGTTAATTTATCCTTTTGTTGATTTTACAGTTATTTATTTGTATAATTTTGTATAAAAATACAATATAATTTGAAGGAGTGTCATTAATGAAAAAACATATTTTAAGTTTATTTCTTGTGATGTTTGCTATGGTTGGATTCGCTTCAACAAGTCATGCATCAAATACGATTTATTTAGAATCTGGTAACACACATTCAAACACACTAACATCTCCAAAAGAATCACAGTGGTATCAAATTGATACTAAGCAAGATAACAGCGATCTTAATATTTATTTAGCAAATACAACTGCGCCAGTCAGATTTTCTCTATATGATAGTAATAAAAATTTAATTGCTTGGAGTGTCTCATCTACTTTCAAAACTTTAAAAGCTGGTACATACTATATTGAAGTTTATGATTACGATTGGGGTAATAGCTATTCTAGCGGTTCTTATGAAATTAAAGCGACGTATATGAATGGAAATGTAACTCATGATTTGACTACATTTGAACCTAATGATACAAGTGAAAATGCTTTCCCTATTCAGTCAGGAAAAAAGATTTCTTCTTTAATTTCAAATGAGTATGATGTTGATTTTTATAAATTTAGTACCAGTGTAGACAATGGTGATGTTTATATTTATTTAGCAAATACATCTGCACCAATCAAATTTAACCTATATGATAGTAATAAAAATTTAATTGCTAGCAATAACTTAACTCTTTTCAAATCTTTAAAAGCTGGTACATATTATATTGAAGTTTATGATTTCTATTGGGATAATAAATACTCTTCTGGTACGTATGATTTAATTGCGACCTATTCTACAAATTCTAAAGAGCACAATCCATCAACATTTGAACCTAATGATACGAGTGAACATGCTTTCCCTATCAAATCAAAGGTTTCAATCAACTCTCAAATTTCAAATAGCGATGATATTGATTTTTATTCAATTACCTCAAATGAAGAAGGATATGTTAACATCTCGTTATCCAATACTTCAGCGCCAGCACGTTTTGATATTTATGATGCAAATAAAAAATTGTTGGATAGTAGCTCACGGTCTTATTCAGAATATTTAGCAGCCGGCACATACTATATCAAAGTTTACAGTGACTATTGGGGTGATCAATACTCTTCTGGTACGTATACTTTAAATGCTGGTTATCCAAATGCACTAACAAAAAGCAACGAGATTTTATTATATTTAAATAGTACAACAGCCTATGTTAATGGTAAAAGTAAAATACTTCCTGTTGCACCTTTCACTAAACAAGAAACAACCTTAGTTCCTTTACGCTTTGTAAGTGAAGAGCTTGGTGCAAAAGTTAACTGGAATTCTAAAAATAATGATATTACAGTACAGTTAAACGGTACAAAAATCGTATTAAATACTGATAGCTATTATGTAACTGTTAACGGCTCTGATAAGAGACTTCAAGTAAAACCTGAAGTCATTAATGGCCCGACATTTGTTCCACTTCGCTTTGTAAGTGAAGAACTTGGTAAAACTGTACTATGGAACGCTAAAAACAAGAGCATTTTAATTAAATAATCACAATATATTTCTCTAGTAAACAAGGCGCTTACTTTGTTTACTAGAGATTTATTTGATAGGGATTTATTTCAAGACAGGTTCAAACAGATAAGAAGTAAAAGTCTGAGCCATCCTAGTTGTTAAATTAGCATTTTAGATGGTTCTTTTAATAAACCGCCTCTACTTATGATACGGTTCACCGTAATATGACTAAATGTGGTTTTTACACTTTAAATAAACCAACTAATACCATACTTATTAAAGATGAAATTATTCCCAAAAGTACATAATAAAATTCACTCTTGAAAACATATTATTTTTCATAAATTCCTTACTAAAATCCATTTGAAAATATAAAAATACTGGCAATACTAATGCTAGTACTATCCAATATTTCAATTCCCCCGTATTGCTAATTCCCTCCGTTATTTCAAACATAATCGGAAGCAATATCGCAAATAAAAAACCTTGTGTATATTTTTTTAGATATAGCTTCATTTTTATCCTTCCTAAATTTAATTAAATATTGTTTAATTACAGTAAAATTCTCATCACCATATTAACTGGTAGTTTTTTTAACTTTATTTTTCTCTCGTTCTTGAGCAACTTTCTTTAATAGTTGAATAAATTTTTTCTGTTCTTTTTCGCTACTCTTTAGTAGGTAGACACGAATAGAGCTTTCTAAATATTTTCTAACATGTTTATTGATAAAAAAGCTGCTATGATGCCTGTCATCTTCATATAACTCATTGAACCATGAAAAAAACTTTAGTTTATTAATATTGCGGTCCTCTGAAAGAAATGATGACTTTTTATTATGTCCCAAGCTCTCTTTTCATAAGTGCACTTACTTATGGTGCGGTTTACTGCATCAAAATAAAAAACTAAATCTTTTCCTTCAATAATTTTCTTTTTTTCTTATTTTTATACATCTTGGCATCTGCTTGGCTAAACAACTGCTCCATAACGCCGTAAGAGGAATTGCTATATTCATATCCGATAGATATTTTAATCGATGAGAACGGCAAATCTTTATAGTCTCTTAGCATTTTCATCTCAACATTTTTTAAATATTGCTCGACTTGTAAAACGCTTTTATTTGGAATAAGAATAGAGAATTCATCACCACCGATTCTTGCTATAAGCATGTCATTATCTGCATAAGCTTCCAAACAAGCTGCTGTTTCACAAACTAATTTATCTCCCATTTGATGACCGTATTCGTCATTAACCCATTTCAGCTCATCTAAATCTGCTAGGACTACTGTAATCGGGTCGTTGCGTTCGTTAAAATGAGCCATCTTTACTTGAAAAAAATCACGATTATACAAATTTGTTAAGGCGTCATGAGTAGATTTGTACTCTAATTGCTGTTGTAATACGATTTTATCATTAATATTTCTAAATAAACCTTGTATAGCTACAAACTTGCCGTCCTTATAAACAGGTGTAGCATATTCTTCAGACCAAATGTATTCCCCTAGATGATTTCTTAAGCGTACCGTAATAGGCTGGTTAAAATTAAGTGCCCCTACTATTTTCTTTACTAAGATCTCATAATCATCAGGATGGATTATTTCAAAAATTTTATCAGGATCCTGTACATGATCTCTTAATGCATTTGGACCAAGGAGATTATTGACAGTAGGACTTAAATATAGATATTTCAACTTAGGAACTGTCTCACAGTAATATAAAATATCACGTATATTTTCAACCGATTCCACCAGTGGTTCTAATAACTCTACTTTTTGTTGTAGCTTAGATTTTTGATAATGTAGGCGTATGCATATTAGTAAAAGTCCTATTATTATCCCCCCCAAAAAAATCCACATAAAAAAACCACCCTCATATAAATTGCGCAATTTCATTTTCCTGAAAATTACAACCGAATCTATTTTCTAAATTTTTTCAACATAAAGTAAATTATACCTTCATTTTACCTATAACAAAATGCTTATATATTATTTATACAATTCTTCCATATAATATAATAAAAAAATGACTTAATTGAGTAGCTGAACAGGTAAATCAATACTTTAGGTCTTTCATTTTTACCGCACTTAATTATGATACGGTTCTCCGCAATGTGACTAAATGCGGTTTATACACATTAAATAAACTAAAGAAAACCATAAATATTAAGACGAAATTATTCCTAAAAGTACATAATAAAATTCACTTAATGGTTCAAAATCACAAATCTGATTCGATGAAATGCCTAGCTATGTCAAGTGGGCTAATCTCGATAATAGAGCAAGATCCTTAATGTAATTATTACTTGGATTGAGGTCTCCAAATATAATTAATCATTAATCCTGCTAATCAATCATAAATAACCAACGACTTCCTTAGTAAAAACTATTGTAAAATCATAATACCTATGCACCAAAATGGAATTGGTAATAGCAATTGTATAACCATACATATCGCACATATTTTTAAACTTTTCTTAGACATGAATTTATCTCTAACTAAATAATAGATATAGACAACAATATTTGATAAGGCTCCTATAATTGCAGCTCTCATATAAATATTTAGATCATCACTGTAACCAAATAATGACCCAATGACTAATACGGATAAATAAACAATTGTAAATAGTATACCTATAGTATTATTAAATATTGTATATACTTTCATAACATCCCTCCTCAAAATCTAATGTTCAAATTCATGAAGATTCCAAACTACTTTTGTTGCTTTTAATAAAATATTTGGAGGAAAAACCACCCCACTTATTTCATGTACGGTTGTTCGTGATAGAACTAAATACAATTTAATGACTGATTTCCATTTTTCATATCCACTGATATATTAAAAATTATTATCACTATCTCTGATCAATCAATCTTCTAAGTCTCTCCTACATATTTATACGCCGTGTATGGTTTTTCTTTGGTAAATTAAGGATATCCTAGATTACGTCTTGTCGCTGTAAAAAATTCAACACCCATCTATAAACTTTAAAAATCAATAAAAAAACGCTTGGATATATTTTATCAAGACCTAATTTTAAAAAAGATAGAAAAATTAAAGGGTTCTACATATTAGTCATATATAATATGTAGAACCCTTTCTTCTTTTACTAAAGCACCCCGTTAGTTGAATAAAGAAAAAGACTATGTTAAAAGAAAAGGTTGATTTATAACGTTAAGGAATCCGCTGTATATGCAAGTTTTTATTCAAAATATGATTCAGTGCAATTTCTTTTGAACAGCATCGAAGGCTTTGATGTATCTAAGTTCAAACGATAGTGCATAAAAAGGTGTATATGAATGAAATAAAGAAAAACACTTAATACATTGGTATGACAACGTTTTAAGTGTTTTATTTCGTCCCAAAACTTTCATTTGGGAACATTATTCCGTATGGAATTGTATGAAAAAATGAAATACAATAGATATAATAAAATCACATAAAAAGAGATAAGATTTTTTGAATTTTGAATTAGAGTTAACTAAAATCATAAAAAGAGACAGTTATAATTGATTTTAATTTCATACTATCTATCCATACAAGGACCTGTGCAAGCAAAAGGAAAGCCAAATGTCGATACATCTTGTGGAGCAGCTGAAACAGTAGCAGAAACTGTAATTGATAATACGGCAACAAGTGCTAAAGCTTTTAATTTTTTCATTGTAATCCCCCCCCGTGTTAATATAATCAAAATATAACATATATTTACTTATATAAATTGAAAAATTATGATAATTGGAGGTTTACGAATGCAATTTTATATTCCTATAGTTATTGCTCTTGTAATAATAATTGTACAATATCATAATGCCAAGAAAGGAAATCTACTACTAACTGTCATTTTAGCAAC
>NZ_JBHURE010000031.1:0-47006 GCF_042674095.1 Lysinibacillus sp. NPDC056959
ATTATAAATAAACTAACGAAAAGTTAATTTAACATATAATTTTCAGAAAGTGAGGTGTAGAAAGTAAATGTATAAACGTATATTCTGGTCTATTTTAGGCATTTTAATTATTGTAGGTGGAGGAACTTTATCAATGGCTAATAATATTTAATAGCTCACGAAATGTATTTAAAAGAGTTATTCCTATTTTAAGAGTTTTACTTTGAAGATAAACAATTAGTTTAAAGTTTTATAAGTAACGGAGGTGATACCATGAAAAATACAAAAAAGAATATTGAAAAATTTTTAAAAAAAGCAGATTTACCATTTGTAGGAATAAGACCAACTGAAAAAAAATAACATAATCATTAAAAATAACAATCCTATTAAATTTGTAGGATTGTTATTTTTATTAAGAGCATTTCTATTAGAAGATTAATCGGGGATGAAGGGCGGCCCGACTTGCATCGTAGATTTCTTATATTGCATTAGTAAGAACATCCATACCAATTAACTATAAAGCTAAAACATTTATAGAGAGGGGAAATAAGATGAGAGAAACAATTCAAATAAAATCGAATTTATCAGTCTTGAATAAGCAGAATATTTATGACAATATTGAAAGTCTTTTAGAATACTTCTATCAAGGACAAGACGATTTATCACAGAGAGAAAAATATATTACTACTTTAAATCAATTACAAAACAATTCTCTTTCTATAGTAAAAGAGAAAATATACATTGATTTTTCTAATGAAAAGTTATTATTATTTTTACTCGAAAAAAATTTAATTAGTAAAGAAGATATGATTTTAAGTCAAAATGCTTCAATCAAAGAAAAAAAAGAAATAGAAAATAATATTATATATGCTTTAGATTTAATAAAATCTTTAAATCCTAGTCTATACAATCTAGTTACTAAAATAGTTGGAATAATTTTTGTTTCTAAGGCAGGAAATTTTTCGAGTGCCACAGCTCCCACCCATTTAGGTATTGTTTTTTTGAATCCAGATGATACCTGGACCATTATAGACTATGCTGAAGCTATATATCATGAATTTATACATTTAAGTATATTTTTAGAGGATATGATACATGGTTTATTTGTTGATACAAATGATGAACAGTTGGATATGCCGGAAATCACCTCCATCCTACGTGGTGTTCAAAGACCCTTAGATAGATCATTTCATGCTGCTGTTGTTTCAATAGGAATTATGCACTTACATTACATGTTAGATGATGTGGAAAAAAGTAAAATGTATATGGAGGATTTGCGAGAAAATATTATAGAAATGAATAGAAATGAAATGTTTTTTGAAAGGAGGGGGAGAAATCTACTAATTAATATGAACTTATTTGTTGAAAACAGGGATTTCCAAAGTATAAATTATTACCTTGAAAATTAATTATGTTTTTAAGAATAAACATTATACAATTAATTTTTTTGAAAGAACTCTCAGACAAAATCGAGACAAGGAATTTCCCTCTATATACTCGTAAATACGTCTAAAGATGTATCTATTGACTTGATAAATGTTAATACAAACTCGGATTCACCTCAGTATTTTTCTGACACGTATTTAAAAAAATTCTATTCTATCAATTAAGTTGGTCAAAATAAGGTGTTGCTATTGTATGAATAACCATCCCAATTAAAAATTCTCTAAAATAAAAATCAAACGCCTGATTAACGTTTGGTTATGTATCGAGCTCTGGGTGTATAAAAGTTAATAAATAAGGGAGATATATCAAAAAAATGATACATCTCCTTTTCTAATTTAGATTAAAATTTACTTACTGATCGACTCTAAAGATTTATCCTTTTGTCGTCGCTGCGAAAGTATTGTCGGTAGCATCATACCGACAATAACTAAAATAATACCCGCTATTTGTAAAGAAGTTAATGGTTCATGTAGAACAATAACAGAAACGGTTACGGCCACGGGTAACTCGATAGCACTTAAAATAGAAGCAAGGGCTCCTCCTACTTTCGGGACAGCTATAGAGAATAAATAGATCGGCAAAATAATACCGAAGAGTCCTAGTGCTAGTCCGAATTTCCATAAACCACCGGCGAATAATTTACCGTTCCAAAGAACTTCAGGGTTTAGGAAAATACTAATAATGATAAGGGCGACAAAGGAAACAATCAACACGCGTGATGTAGTTGTAATACCCTCCACGTGGCGAGAGTTAAATTGGATAAAGCAAGCAAAAGTAAAGGCAGCAGCAAAACCTAGAAGCCAGCCTTGAATAGCGATACCGCTTAAATCTACATTTAGTACACCAGCCGCTAAAATAGTTCCAGCAAATAATACAATGATAGAAATCACTTCAGTCCGACTTGGTAAGCGTTTATGAAGTGCACAATCTATTAATAAGCCTATCCACGTGAATTGGAAGAGCATGACTACTGCAAGAGATGCGGGAAGATACTTTAATGATTCCCCGTATACAATCCCTGTAGTACCGGTAAGTATCCCGGCGCACACTAAAATTAGCAGTCCCTTTTTAGAAAGCTTCGGTAATTGTCTTTGTGTCACTATAAAAATAGTTGCAACAAGCATAAAGCCAATAATATATTGACTTGATACTGCCTCTCCTGTTGTAAAGCCGTGCTGCATAGCTACTTTGACAATTGTCGATAGTATTCCGTAGCTACTAGAAGCAATGACAATCAATAGAGGATAAATTAAATTCTTTTTCATGTTTTTTATTTCACTTCCTAAAATTGCTTGACCATATGATGAAATGGTTCATCGATTATGGACCATGGCTCTGTAATAACAAAGCCCATACGTTCATAAAGACGACGAGCGTCCTTTTTTTCCGTTTCAACATTTAATGATAATTTTGAATAGCCTCGTTTTTGCGTTTCCTCTAAGGCGAATTGTAGTAATAATGTTCCTATTCCTTTACCGCGTGCTTCTGGTGATACACAAATAGTATCAATATAATATTCATCTTCATGGGCTTCTTTATCGATGATGACGGATGGCGCATTTTTTTCTTCAAGCCATTTTACGAGATTTGCATCCATTTGAATGGCTTCGACACCATTATAGTAAACAAGAATTCCTAGTACTTGCTCATTCTCAACAGCAACAAAAGTATTTAAATAGGAATGTCGATTATCCTCACGCTTGAATAGTACAGTAAGTTCTTGTTCTACTGCTTCAGTTGTCTGTTCTCCTGTTAAACGGTTGGCAATTTCACCAATCGCATCAATAATTAGTGGTATAACGGCATGGGCATCCTGTGGTTGCGCTTGTCGAATTGTAATACTCATTGTCAAAATCCCTACCTTTCTATAGGCAAGTATAACAAAGATAAAGGATGACTCAAGTTTTTGAATAAATGGTGATATTCTGACGGCATCTTTACCTTCTTTCAACGAGTGTCCAAACACCCGCTGAAAGAAGGTAAACCCTCCGGACGCAATTATGCCAAGGCATAATTGATTATTTTTCCGAAAGTTTAAAACTTTATACGATATCTGATTTCGTGTTACTCTATAATGACTAGAGTTTCAGGAGGACAACAATGACAAAGGAAGATAAAGATTATATTTTAGTTTATGGAGATGCTTTTATTGACTATATCGCCGATGATGTAACAAATACATCTTTTACTAAATATATGGGTGGTGCGACGGTAAATGTTGCTGCGGGAATTAGCCGTATTGGTGCCCCATCTGCATTAATTACGATTACTGGAGACGACGAAGGCTCTCAATTCGTTCGAGATGGCCTTGCACAAGAAGGGGTAAACCTGGATTATGCGGTATTTGACCCTGCGAAGCGTGTTAGTGGTGTCTATGTTCATTTAACAGAAGCATGTGAGCGGATTTTTAAAGATTATGTCGATGAGACGCCAGATTTACAAGTAGAAGCAACACAGTTAAACGAAGCAGCTTTTAAACATGCATCTGCTTTAACAGTGTGCTCGGGGACTATGTTCCATCCTACAGCCCTTGATACAACACGTGCTGCTGTAGAAATGGCAAAGGAAAAAGGCGCAATTATCGCAATGGATGCGAATATTCGCCCTTTACGTTGGAGCAGTGAGCAGATTTGCCGTGAGACGATCACGTCATTTTTCGAGAACGTAGATATTTTAAAGGTCACTGATGAGGAATTATTTTTCCTGACAGAAACAACTAGCTTGGAAGAGGGAATTGAGCAATTAAACAGCTATTTAGTGCCTATTATTTTAGTAACAGTAGGGGAAAATGGCACATATGCGGTATTAAATGGTGAGGTTATCCATGTACCGACAGAAAAGGTTGTGCCAGTAGATACTACAGGAGCTGGAGATGCATTTATGGCTGGTGTATTACGCGATGTTCATTACAATGGTTTACCTACAACAGAGGAAGAACTTGCTCGTTGTGCAAGTTTTGGCAATAAGCTAGGTGCTTTGGCAGCTACTAAAGCAGGGGCATTAACAGCTCTTCCGTACTATGATGATATTAAGCATTTACTTAAATAGTTGTTTGGAGTGTGCACACAATGGAGAAAAATTACGATGTATTAGTGAAGGATCGATTATTCTTTGGCGGTGCAAAAGATGCAGATGTAGCTTTTGAACAAGAAACGGTGGATATTGTGATTGATGTTCGCGTAAACGGTTTATCTAATGAGGAGCAGGAAGCGGTTTCGTATGTGTACAAGCATATGCCAATTGCTGATGAGGACATAGCAGTAGCGCCATCTATTCAAAACGTTGCAAAAGAAATTGTTGCTGCCTATGAGAATGGGCAGAAAGTGTACTTCCATTGTGGAAGCGGAGGAGGCCGCGCAGGAGTGGCAGCCACTGCTGTACTAATGGAGCTTGGCATGACGGATTCTCTAGAGGAAGCGGAAGAGGCTGTAAAGAACGCGCGTCCACAAGTAACAATTCGACCAAAAATGGCAGATGCTTTACAGAAGTTATATAAATAAATGAGAAGGTGTACCGGATTTTGGTACATCTTCTTTTTTAGTTAGTCGATAAACATTAATAGTTGGGAGATAAAACGTGAAAGTTAATCGAGGCGATAATTCCTGCAAGCATGCCGATAAAATTAAAAAGTTGGATGACATTTTGTTAAAACGTATGTCATGTGCATAGGTTGACCATTCTCAACATACATAAAATTGTGCTATGCACATTAGAACAGTTTTTTGTTATAGTAATGATATAACAAAGGTGAGGTGATCTCTATGATGGAGGAGTTAGCGGAAGTTCCATGGGCAGTCATAGCACCACTAATTGTGGTTCAATTTATTTTGATGATTATAGCTCTAGTTGATTTACGAAAAATTCATGCAACAAATGGGCCAAAAATTTTATGGGTGTTTCTTATTATTTTTACTAGTTATATTGGTTCGATTGCGTACTTTATAGTGGGGAGAAAACAATCATGACAGTATTACTTCAGGTAACAGGACTTACAAAGCAATTTGCAGAAAGAGTAGTTGTAGATGGAATCGAGTTCACGTTAGAAAAAAACACATCGACAGCTTTAATTGGACCTAATGGCGCTGGTAAAACAACGACATTATCGATGCTAACGGGTTTATTAAAACCAACTTCTGGCAGTGTGAAAATGTTGGATGGTGATGTAAGAGCCAATATTGGTTTCTTGCCACAATATCCGCAATTCCATCCTTGGTTAAGTGCGTTAGAGTTTACTGAAATGGCTGCAAAGTTAAATGGTGTGCCTGCAAAAAAAGCAATAGTAGAGGCACAAAAAACACTTGAGTTTGTTGGTCTAGGTAATGATGTAAATAAAAAAATTGCTACATTTTCTGGTGGCATGAAGCAACGGCTTGGAATTTCCCAGGCAATTGTGCATAAGCCTAAATTACTGTTATTGGATGAACCTGTGTCTGCATTGGATCCGGTAGGTCGTAGAGAAGTTCTTGATTTGTTAAAGGGTTTACAACAAGAAACGACTATTTTATATTCGACGCATATTTTAAATGATGCCGAAGAGATGACCGATCAATTATTATTTTTACGCGATGGGAAGTTAGTAGAACAGGGGACATTACGTGAAGTTCGACAACGTTTCGATGAACCAAATTATGTTGTAGAATTTAGCAATGAAAAAGAGGCAAAACTTTTTGCCAGTCAATCTGAACTTGTTGGGGAAGCAAAAGGTCGTAATGTATATATAGAAATTATTGAAGAAAGGCCGAGTATGCAAGAGCTCCTTCAATATTTAAGTAGTAGTCCTTATAAAATACGAAAAGTGGAGCGGCAAACAGCATCGCTTGAAGAGATTTTCATGAAGGTGGCGAGAAAAATATGAGAGGATTTACTGTACTTCTGCAAAAGGAATTTAGAGAAGCTTGGAGAAGCTGGAAGTTTTTATGGATACCTCTTGTATTTGCATTGCTCGGTATGAGTGATCCACTAACAAACTATTACATGATGGATATTTTAAATGCTGTTGGTAACTTACCAGAAGGCTTTGAAATGTTGATGCCGGAACTAATGCCAGTTGACCTATTACAAGCTTCCGTTGGGCAATTTCAAACGATCGGTTTACTCGTATTAATAGCTTCTTTTGTAGGAGCCATTAGTAAAGAAAGAGCAAGTGGGATGGCTACTTTATTGTATGTCCGTCCTATATCGTTCAGCGCTTATTTTATGAGCAAATTTGTCGTCATGAGTACGGTTAGCTTAATTAGCATTTTAGCTGGTTTTGCGGCGAGCGTATACTATACGGTCGTGCTTTATGGGACATTTGAGATAGGGACACTGATGGCAAGTTTTTTCACGTATTTTTCTTGGCTACTCTTCGTAATAGCAGTGACATTAATGATGAGTGCGGCTTTTACAACAGTGGTAGCAACAGCATGTGCATTCGCTGTCATATTTATTGGGCAAATAGTGGATGCTTTAATAGGGGCATTTTGGACAATATCACCGTGGAAATTACCGGTATATGGCGTTCAATTAATGAGGGGCACGATGGAGATGTCGGATTATTGGTGGAGTCTATCTATTACATTAGTGATCACGATAATTTGTATGAGTATCGGAGCTTTGACGATGAAGAGAAACGCACCGATGACGAAAATTTAACTTTTCTCAGCGGGTGTCCAAACACCGGTTGGAATAGAGGAGCACAGTCTAAAAACGAAAATGATCGACATCGAATCGGCCCTCGAGAACTCCATGTCTGTACTTTGTTTTTAAATAACTTAATTATATTCAAGAGCATCAACTTGGTAGATTTTTATCGGGTTGGTGTTTTTTTAGGTAACGCCGGCTCGAAAACGAATCGGCATTGTAAACCGTCAGATATTGTAAAAATAGATAAAGCAAGACGAGACAAGCTGTTAAGGGCTTGATCGTCTTGCTTTATCCTTCAAGCTTATATATAAGGAGCCGTTTGCTTGAACTTGGGCAAAAAAGACATCTGTAACGGATTGGACATTTTGTTTTTTTAACTTCTTCATAAGCCACTCTTCCGTCAACTCAAGCTCAACTAAGTTTTCATAAATAATTTGTCCATCTGAAGCCACTTCTGTTGGAATATAAGTTGGTGGTGTTACATCGGCCTTTACATCTTGTTTTGTAGCCGATTGTTCAGCAGGCTTTGGTAGCACACTAAGCCTACCGGTAGTTTCAAGTAGTGCATATTGCACATCTTGTACAGAAAATATAGCTTGTTCTCGTAGCATCATCGTTAACTCATCCATATGCAAACGATTTTTCCTTAAGGCAGATTCTAAAATAAGTCCATTTTGAATAAGGATTGTTGGCTTATCATCAACAATTACACGAGCTCTTTTAGATTTAATAGTAAGAATAGTCATCAAATAAGTTAAAACGCCCCACCAAATTAATGCAATAAGCCCGTCTAAAAAGGGTGTTTCTGCCTGCGCCGCTATTTCAGAGGCAATCGAACCAAATGTGATACCTGTCGTATAGTGGAAGAATGTAAGCTGACCAAGCTGCTTTTTTCCAAGAATTCGGGCTACCATTAGTAGTGTGAAAAAAGAAAGTGTTGCTCTAAGTATCATTTCCCAAAAATGAGCGTGAAAAAAATTGTCCATACATAAATCAACTCCTTAAACCGCTATTGAAAATAGCTTGTGCAAAAAGGTCGATAGTATGCGACAATCATTTGTAACCAAATTTTGAGATAATTTAAAAAGTGAGGTGGCAGCATGAAACAAGTCGGAAATTTAAATAACCCAGTGTATCCAATTATGATAGCAATAGCTATTGCCCATCTTATCAATGATACGATGCAAGCTGTTATACCAGCGATGTTCCCAATATTAAAGAGCGATTTAGGGTTAACTTTTACCCAAATAGGTCTTATTTCGTTTGTATTAAATATGTTTGCATCTGCCTTGCAACCGGTTGTAGGTTTTGTTAGTGATAAAAAGCCGATGCCCTATGCATTACCAATTGGTATGATTAGTTCATTTATTGGTATAGCTATTATAGCGTTCACATCACAATATTGGATAATAATTATTGCAGTATTATTTTTAGGGTTTGGCTCAGCTATTTTCCATCCCGAGGGTTCACGTGTTTCATTTATGGCAGCAGGCTCAAAAAGAGGACTTGCTCAATCGATTTATCAGGTCGGAGGTAACTCTGGGCAAGCACTGGCACCATTAATTAGCGCTTATGTTTTCGCTATCTTTGGACAACGTGGTGCAGCAATGGTCTTAGTAGTGGCAGCACTAGGTATTCTACTATTAAGTAAAATTGCAAAGTGGTATAAGAAGCAGTTGGAGCAAGAACGTATGGCAAAGAAAAAGCGAGTATTAGTTTCTAACTTGCCACCATTAACGAAGAAACAAGTAGGCATTGCGTTGACGTTACTGTTTACTATTATTTTTGCGCGATCATTTTATACTACTAATATTACAAGTTTTTATGTGTTTTATTTGATGGGTCATTATGAGGTTAGCCTTCAACTAGGCCAAGTTTTAATATTCACCTTTATGGCATTTGGCGTTATTGGTACATTTTTCGGAGGTTCACTATCAGATCGAATTGGTAGAAAAAATGTTATTTTACTGTCCGTTGTTGTACCGATGCCATTTTGTTTAGCGTTGCCATATGTACCATTATGGGCAGCCATTATATTTTTAATAATTATCGGTACACTCATTATGATTAGCTTCTCGGTAACGGTGGTTTACGCACAGGAGCTTGTTCCAACAAAAATTGGTACAATGGCTGGTTTAACAACTGGTTTTGCTTTTGGGATGGGGGCAATAGGTGCGATGGTCATTGGTGTATTGATGGATCATAGGGGGATTGATTTTACAATGATGGTTGTATCTTTGCTACCATTATTATTACTAGTAGCCTTTTTCTTACCTAAGGATAAGCCAGCTTCAGCGGTGTAAT
Source organism: Lysinibacillus sp. NPDC056959 (assembly GCF_042674095.1). NCBI lineage: Bacteria > Bacillati > Bacillota > Bacilli > Caryophanales > Bacillaceae > Lysinibacillus > Lysinibacillus sp. NPDC056959. The sequence goes on from NZ_JBHURE010000031.1 coordinate 9,355, forward strand.
CATAAAGATCGCGAGGAGCACCCGAGTTTGTTTCCTCCAAAGTGAAAGGTATTCATTACTTTATCGATAAGCAAAAACGCGTTCTCTTATTATTAGAGAAACGCGTTTTTATTATTGACGTAATGGTGATAAAAATTCAGAAGGAAGTTTTCCCTTATCTAGTATATATCCCTCTGATATGTGAACTTCATGCATTTTATCATTGTAAGTGAATTTAAAAATACCATTATCAAAGTCAGTACCAATCTCTTTGAAGAATATCCCTTCAATGGATACATATTTAGGACATGTAAATGCTACTTTAAAGTCTCCATGTTCTTGAATTAAATAAGCACGTACACCTTTCTCATATGTATCGTTTGCATCATCATCGTCAGTTGGACGTTGGACAGCCACGATGTGAAAATCAACGAAAGGAACCTCTTTTAATAAAACATTTAGGAAAGAACCTTTTGTAATCTCTTCCCAGCGGCTTTGTGCGCTTTGGCCTACGATAATTTGAGAAATTCCGTAATTTTTTGCCACTTCTGCAATAACTTTTTGTATTGGACGCTTTTCATTATCTTGTAATATGAACTCTTCAATTTCAAGCTCATCAGATAACTTTTTCCATTGCTCAATGTAGCTAGACTTCTCTGCGTCAAAGGCATCAAGGGGTTGCGAATCGACTGAAAGGATATAGAGTGGACAATCTAGCATTGTAGCCATTTTATGACCGCGTCGTATTAATCGCTCGCCGTTAAGCCCATAGTAAACACAAACTAATATACTTTCGTCTAAACGCCCTTTTACATGCTTCATAAAAATTAACACCTCTTATCATGTTGTTATTTTATTAATTTCACTGTCGATTTTGAAAAAAATATCCTAAAACAGCTAAAATCGATGCTGATACAGTGCATTATGCTCATTTATATTGTATACTAAAAAACGTATAAAAGTTAATGACAATATATCGGGAAAACCTTGAGAAAACTAGGTTATCTTTATACTTTACAGTTATTTGATTTATGCATTGCGTGCATTTAAACCAATTGCCTCTATATGCCACACTATTATGCAGTTAGTTAAATAGATAGTCAAGTGACTTGGTACGCCATTGTGTGTGTACATATTATCTCGTTTAAAAATCATGCCATTCTCTATAGGAGTAAGGCGATATTGGTTATTTTGGCTTCTCAGGATATGAAGCTAAATAGCTAAAAAAGTTCCCCAGGTTTTATGCAGTGTACCATCAAAAGCTTCTCTCTGCATAAAGTATGTGTTGAATGTTGAATGATCTAGATTGGTCTTATTTTTAATGTCTATTATTACAACACATGCCGCTTACTTTCCAATTCAAGTTTATTACGTGAAAAAATCAAATTTCAAGAAAATTTCTGATATGTTAATTAGCTTTATTGATCTTATATCTTCCTGGTGGGAGGCAAAAAGGCTTAACTTTTTTTCGGTGTAAACGTTTGCTGAATAAAGTTAGAGTCTCCAGCAATTGCTATAGAATTTTTGTGTTCGAAATAAAGTATAAACAGTAGTAACTTCAGTAGATTTGGGAATACTTTATTATCGGAGTTTTTCGCACTCACTATAGTAAACAGTTGCTGAACGAAATTGATAGTAGGAGGTTTTCACTTGGTTACAGTTCTCATTACGATACTTTTACCATTTGTTTGTGCTGCACTTATTCCACTACTTTATAGGCGACTAAGGCGTGTTGCACATCTTGGCTGGTTTGTTTTATTCGTTCCATTCATCTTATTTCTTTTACTCGCGCGCTATATTCCTCAAATTGCCGAGGGTAAAACGTTTATTCATACATATGAGTGGATTCCCTCTTTTAATATAAATTTCACAACTTACCTCGACGGACTCAGTATGATTTTTGGCTTGCTGATTACGGGTGTGGGTAGTTTAGTCATTTTATATTCTATATTTTATTTATCAACGAAAGAATCTCTTCACCATTTTTACTGCTATTTATTACTATTCATGGGTGCAATGCTTGGCGTCGTCTTTTCAGATAATCTAATGGTATTATACACATTTTGGGAGCTAACAAGTGTGTCATCATTCCTGTTAATTGCATTTTGGCATCATCGAAAAGCATCTCGTGCTGGTGCAAGAAAAGCGATGACTATTACCGTTTTTGGTGGCCTTTCAATGCTTGCAGGCTTTTTGATGCTGTATGTAGCATCGGGTACATTTAGTATTCGTGAAATCGTAGCCGAAGTAGAGGTTATACGAGATCATACATTGTTTATTCCAGCGTTAATCCTTATTCTAATCGGTGCATTTACAAAATCTGCACAGTTTCCTTTCCATATTTGGCTTCCAGATGCGATGGAGGCGCCAACTCCTGTCAGTGCTTACTTACACTCGGCAACAATGGTAAAGGCTGGGATCTATTTAGTTGCGCGTTTTTCACCAGTGTTTGGAGGAGAGGCTGTTTGGTTCTGGCTAGTCAGTGTGATTGGCCTTGTAACGTTGTTCTGGGGTTCATTTAATGCTGTGCGGCAAACAGATTTAAAGGCGTTACTGGCCTTTTCAACGGTTAGTCAGCTCGGTTTGATTATGAGTTTATTTGGACTAGGATCAGTTGCACATTATTACGGCTATGCTGCAGATACTGTTCTTTACACGCAGGCAAGCTTTGCGGCGTTGTTTCATCTTATTAATCACTCCACGTTTAAAGGTGCACTTTTCATGATGGTCGGTATTGTCGATCATGAGGTGGGCACACGTGATATTCGTCGTCTTGGAGGGTTAATGGCTTTAATGCCTATAACTTTCACCATTGCAGTTATTGGTGGATTTTCTATGGCCGGCTTACCTCCATTTAACGGTTTCTTAAGTAAGGAAATGTTTTTCGCTGCAGTATTAACTATTCGCAATGTAGAGGCATTTTCAATTTCTGATTTGGGACTATTATTTCCAATAGTGGCATGGGTAGCGAGTATCTTTACATTTGTTTACTGTATGATTTTAATCAGTCGAACGTTTTTCGGAAAACTACAGCTTGATAAGTTGGATAAAAAACCGCATGAGGCTCCGTTAGGTATGCTACTTTCGCCAATCATTTTGTGCGTCTTTGTAGTTGTGATCTTCTTCTTCCCAAATGTGCTAGGGCATTATATTTTAGAGCCTGCTATGGCAAGTATTTATCCAGCATTCCCATCGACTGGTGAATTAACACCACATATTCATGCTTGGCATGGCATTAATGCTGAATTGTTAATGACTGTTGGTGTCATTATTCTGGGTATTATTTTATTTAAAACGTTAAAAAGCTGGAAGCCTTTGTATCGGATATTCCCACAAAGATATACGTTTAATATGTATTACAATCGTTTGATTGAGTTTGGTGAAAATAGTTCTGCAAAGCTTACGAACCGTTATATGACAGGTAATTTAACACATTATTTTGTCTATATATATGTATTCTTTGTTGCCCTTATCGCAGGATATTTTATATGGTCGGATGCTATTGCATTTAATTTTGCGAAGGATTCCGCAATTGAGTCCTATGAGCTCATTTTAGTGTTTGTCATGATGTTTGCTGCCGTATGGATAATTTTTGCTAAGGGACGCGTAACAGCAATGTTATTAAATGGCGTACTTGGCTATTCAATCGCATTTTTCTTTGTGATTTTCCGTGCGCCGGATTTAGCATTAACGCAATTAGTCGTTGAATCTGTGACAACTGCTTTATTCCTTCTATGCTTTAAATATTTACCTGATTTAATGCCTGAATCCTCCCGCAAAAAAATGCAATGGTCTAAGGTCATTATATCCATTTTCGTTGGTACCACAGTTACATTAGTAGGCTTAGCGGTTGTCCATTTCGATCGCTTTGAGCCAGTAGCTACTTACTTCAATGATTCTTACAAGCTGGCGGGTGGTTCAAATATCGTCAACACCATATTAGGCGATTTTCGTGCGTTTGATACGATGCTAGAAGTTGTCGTTCTTCTGATTGCTGGCTTAGGAGTATATACATTAACGAAGCTAAAGCCACGAAAGGAGGAAACGGATCATGAAAATCAATGACGTTATTTTACGTACTGTCACAAAGACAGTCGTATTCATAATTTTAACCCTTGGAATTTATTTGTTCTTTGCAGGGCATCATGCTCCAGGTGGGGGTTTTATAGGCGGTCTCGTGCTAGCCTCCGGCATTGTTCTACTATATTTAGCGTATGACATTGAAACAGTGCATAAAGGGATGCCTTTTGATTTTAAAAAAGTTGCTGCGCTTGGCGTATTACTTGCGACGGGCACAGCAATTGGCTCACTATTTTTTGATGTTCCGTTTTTAACGCAGACACATAGCTATATAAATGTACCGATATTCGGGAAGATGGGCTTTTCGACGGTAACCATTTTCGAGGCTGGCGTAGCTTTAACAGTAGTTGGTGTTGTAGTCACAATTATTTTAAGTATAAGTGAGGATGAGTAGCCAATGGAGTCTTTAATACTAGTGTTAGTTGGTGTATTAGTAGCTGTTGCGACGTACTTAATCCTCTCGAAACAGTTATTACGTGTGATTTTAGGAACGGCGGTATTATCGCATGCGGCACATTTACTGATTTTAACGATGGGTGGACTGAAGAAGGGGAATGTACCACTTTTAGAGGAATCAGAAGGTCCTTACACAGATGCTCTGCCGCAAGCTTTGATTTTAACTGCAATCGTGATTAGCTTCGCGGTGACGGCGTTTGTGCTTGTTCTCGGTTACCGAGCTTATAAAACGAACAGTTCGGCGAATTTTGATGAATTGAGAGGTACGCCGGATGAGTAATATGATTGTTTTACCATTAATTGTGCCGGTTATTACGGCCATTTTACTTGTGTTTTTACGTGACAATGTATTTTTGCAGCGCATCATTAGTTTGGTGACATTAAGCTTTGTTGCCTTTATTAGTGTTATTTTATTGCTAGAGATTCAAAAACAAGGTGTAATGCGTATTGATTTTAGTGGCTGGGCACCGCCATTCGGCATTTTATTTGTCGCTGATTCGTTCGCAATGCTTCTTGTATTAGTCGCGAATATTGTCGCAGCCATTTGTCTGTTATATGCCTTTTTTACAATCGGTAAGAGCTTTGAAAAGATGTATTTTTACCCGTTTGTCCTACTTATGGTAGCGGGTGTGAATGGCTCATTTCTAACAGGGGATATTTTTAACTTGTTTGTGTGTTTCGAGGTGATGTTACTTGCTTCTTATGCACTTATTAGTTTAGGTGGCGAGAAAGTTCAGCTGCGAGAGGCTTTAAAATATGTCCTTATTAATATTGTTGCATCTTGGATTTTCCTAGTGGCATTAGCTTTTTTATATGGAACCGTTGGAACGTTGAATATGGCACATATTTCAGTTCGCGTGATGGAGCTAGGAGCTGACCCACTGATCACGACTGTGGCTCTTATTTTCTTAATTGTCTTTAGCTTGAAGGCTGGCCTATTATTATTCTTCTGGCTTCCAGGCTCATACAGTGCACCTCCAACAGCTATAGCCGCACTTTTTGCTGCATTATTAACAAAGGTTGGAATTTATGCGCTCGTCCGCACTTTTACATTACTTTTCCCGAATAATACTGAAGTGACTCATATGATACTAGGAATTATGGCAGGACTGACGATTATTGCTGGATGTATGGGAGCACTAGCAGGACGAGATGTAAGAACAATTGCCTCGTATAATGTCCTTATTGGTGTTGGCTTTATAGTAGCTGGTCTAGCGATCGGTACCGAGTCTGCCTTACAGGGTGTAACATACTATTTGATGCACGATATGGTAGCTAAGGCCATGCTGTTTTTAGCAGTTGGCATGATGATGTATGTTACTGGTGAAACGGTTATTGATAAAATGAGTGGGCTTATTCGAAATTACCCTCTTTTTGGCTGGTTATTCTTTATTGTCATGTGTTCCCTTGCTGGGATACCACCATTGAGTGGCTTTTTAGGGAAGGTTTTAATAGGACAAGGAGCTATTGAGGGCGGAAATTTTGTTCTACTAGGGCTAGGATTTTTATCTAGTTTAATTGTTTTGTATTCACTATTACGAATATTTCTTTCCTCATTCTTTGGGGAAACGATTATTAGTCTAGAAGATGAAAAGCCGCTACCAAAGCGTATGGTTTTACCATTAACATTATTGGCAGCTTGTACGATTGTTTTAGGAATTGGAGCTGAATGGATGGCTCCGTATGTAACAGATGCGGCAGAGACACTCTATACGCCATCAATCTATATTGATGCAGTGCTAGATGGCACAACATGGCAAGGTGAGGTGAATGAATAATGGCGATGCAATTTATCCTGAATTTATTTATCGCAACACTTTGGCTCTTGTTAAAGGATGAAGTGGTACCACAGTTTTCGACATTTTTAATGGGCTTTATCGTCGGAATAGGGATTTTATATGCGATGCACCGCTTTTACGGCACACAATTTTATTTACGACGTGTGTTTTCAATCATTAAATTATTATGGCTCTTTAATTGGGAGCTACTATTATCGAGTTACAGCGTATTAAGACAAATTACGACGCCGAAGCTCACTATAACTCCTGGAATATTTACGTATAAAACAGCGCTAAAAGGAGATTGGGAAATAACAGCTCTTGCATTGTTGCTCACGCTGACTCCAGGTTCAGTCGTGATGGAAGTTTCTGAAGAGGGGGATATGTTTTATATTCATGCAATGGATATTGAACAATCGAAAGAAGCTGTCATTCGTTCAATAGGAAAATTTGAACAAGCGATCATGGAGGTGACACGCTAATGATTGATAAAATTTTACTTTTGGCTCTTGCATTATTCAGTGTATCGATTGCGTTGTCGCTATTTCGTGTGATTCGAGGCCCTTCGTTGCCTGATCGTGCTATTGCACTTGATACAATAGGTGTTAATCTACTTTCAGCAATCGCTATCGTCTCTATTATTTTGAAAACAAAGGCGTATTTAGAGGCGATATTAATATTAGGGATTTTAGCTTTTATCGGCACGATTGCATTTACGAAATATATTGAAAGAGGTGTGATTGTTGAACGTAAATCAAATGATTGAATGGGCGGCAGTTATACTTATATTGATTGGCTCCATTGTAAGTGTTATTAGTGCATTTGGGATGATTCGTTTACCAGACGTATACACGCGTTCACATGCTGCAACGAAAAGTTCGACATTGTCCGTCTTAACATGTCTATTAGGTGCATTTATTTACTTTTGGGTTCATGATGGATATGTTAGTGTACGTTTAATATTAGGAATTGGCTTCGTTTTTGTAACAGCTCCTGTAGCAGGGCATTTAATATGTCGAGCTGCGTATCGATCTCGCGTACCTTTAGCAGAAGGGTCCGGAGAGGATGAGCTAAAGGAAAAGTTATTTGCAGATGAAAAATAAAATAAGTGGCAAACATCCAAAGGCATATCGGGATTGGCTCTAGCTTATCCAGCAGGAGTAGCGTTAGTTAATAATCTGAGACCCCCATTTTCGGGGTCTTTTTTTGTTAAAACGTACGCCATGTATAGTTTGTTGGGAGTACAAGTGAAGCGTCCAGCTGGAAAGGAAATCACTCCTACGTTATGATGAGGAACTTATTTTGTAGGTGGTAAATCTAAATGGATTGATTTTTCCGAAAATTATGTATATAATATTTTATCGGGAAATTTTCAGATTAGCTTGATTATTACTTCGAAAGAGTATATCTTATTAGCAGATAGATATTTATTCTCTGTGGTGTATAAATATCCATGCACTTATTTTCAAGAACAAGAGTTTTATAGATAAAAAAACATAAATAAAAGGAGATTGTTGAATATGAAGAACAAATTTTTCATGCTTATGCTTGTGCTAGTAATTGCTGTCCTAACGGCATGTGGCGCAAAAGATGATAAGGCAAGCGATAAAGATTCAAATGCTAACGAAGGCGCAGAACAAAAGCAAGTTTTAAAAGTAGGTACTTCATCTGATTATGCACCATTTGAGTATGTCGATGCTGCAAAAGGTGATGATATTATTGGTTTTGATATTGATTTAATTAAATTAGTTGGTGAAAAGATTGGTGCAGAAATAGAAGTTCAAGATATCGACTTCAATAGTTTAGTGCCAGCTCTACAAGCCGGAAAAATTGATATTGTTATCTCTGGTATGTCACCTAATGAAGAACGTGAAAAAGTTGTAGATTTCTCTGAAAAATATAATCAAACAGAGCAAGTGTTTATCGTGAAAAAGGATAGCGGTATTAAAAAAGAGGCTGATTTAGCTGGTAAAAAAATTGGTGTTCAAAACGCTTCAATCCAAGAAACTTTAGGTAATAAAATTGCTAAAGAAGTAGATGCCACTGTTGAAGGTCGTACTCGAATTCCTGAAATTGTTCAAGACATGATGTCAAAACGTTTAGATGCTGGAATTGTAGAAAGTGGTGTAGCGAAAGGCTATCTTGATACGAACGATAAACTAGAAGCGTTCCCTGTTAAAGAGCAACCTGAAGACTTTAAAGCAATCGCTGTTCCAAAAGGTAGCGATCTTAAAGATAAAATTAACAAAGCATTAAAAGAATTAGCTGCTGAAGGTAAAATTCAAGAGCTAGAAGAAAAATGGTTAAAAGTTAAATAAGTAAGTTTACTGCGATAGCTCTATCTCGAGCTATCGCTTATATCTTTCATTTCCTGAAAAAAGAACAAGAAAGGAGGGGGCACTGTGAATTTAGATTTTACAGCTATCATTCCCTCTATTCCTTATATATTAAAAGGGATAGGTGTTACACTTCAAATTGCAATCGGTGCATCAATCATCGGTTTTATAGTTGGTATATTACTAGCGTTATGCAAAATCGGTAAAGTGAGTATTTTACGTTGGTTTGCAGATTTTTATACATCAATTTTCCGTGGTACACCGCTCGTACTACAATTAATGATTATCTATTATGCAGTGCCACAATTATTAGATATTCAAATTGAGCCAGTTCCAACGGCTATTATTGCATTCGGGTTAAACTCAGGTGCTTATATTTCAGAAATCATTCGCGCTGGTATTAATGCGGTTGATAAAGGACAGATGGAAGCGGCACAAGCGCTAGGTATTCCATATGCGAAAATGATGAAAGATATTATTATCCCACAAGCCGTGAAAAATATTTTACCATCTTTAGTGAATGAGTTTATTACACTAAATAAAGAAACGGCTGTCGTGACGGTTATTAGTGCACTTGATATTATGCGCCGTGCTTATATTGTAGGTGGTTCAACATATCGCTATCTTGAGCCATTACTATTTGCGGGTGTAATCTACTACATTATGACGCTTGTATTAACGTTCCTTGGTAGACGAATTGAGAAAGGAATGAGAAGAAGTGATTAAAATTGAAGATTTACACAAATCATATGGACAAAACGAAGTACTAAAGGGTATTTCAACAGAAGTTAAAGAAAAAGAAGTAATTGCTATTATTGGTCCATCAGGGTCTGGTAAATCAACATTCCTGCGCTGCTTAAATTTATTAGAAGAGCCAACGAGTGGAAAGGTTACAATTGCGGGTGACGTTCTAACGGACAAAGGGACAAACATTATGAAAATCCGTGAAGAGGTAGGTATGGTATTTCAGCATTTTCATCTTTTTCCTCATAAAACGGTACTTGAAAATTTAACATACGCACCGATTAATGTAAAAGGAATGGATAAGACAGCGGCTATCAAAAAGGCTGAAGATTTATTAACGAAAGTAGGCCTATTTGATAAGCGCAATGAATATCCAAGTCGTCTATCAGGTGGACAGAAGCAACGTGTTGCTATTGCTCGAGCACTAGCAATGGATCCAAAAGTAATTTTATTTGACGAGCCTACTTCAGCTCTTGACCCTGAAATGGTAAAAGAGGTATTAGCCGTTATGAAAAATCTTGCTGATACGGGTATGACGATGTTAATCGTAACGCATGAGATGGGCTTTGCACGTGAAGTGGCTGACCGTATACTATTCCTTGATGGCGGAAAGTTAATTGAGGACGCACCACCAGAACAGTTCTTCTCATCACCATCTACACAGCGTGCGAAAGATTTTCTAGAAAAAGTATTATAAGTGATAAAACGCATTTAGACTCTTTTAAAGGAGTGTCTAAATGCGTTTTTTGTTTACTTAAGTTCATTTATTAATGTATCCATCCATGGAGGTCTGCCTGTAGAAAAAGTAGCTAGTCAGATTTTCATTTTAAATTACTCTTTTTGTTCAATCTAATGATTTTATGTGTATGTGCTTACAATTACTTTATTTTATGCTTATAATAGGAGGGTCAGATTTTTATCTTCATTCAGTAGAAGCTCCCACCTCTGAAGGTGGTTAGATGAATGCGGATGTGTTCCTTTTCAGTGGGAGCGACAGCAACAATTACGCCAATGCGAAATTGATCTGATGAAAAAGTAGCCACAAAGTGAGCGATTGCGATTGAAAAAATTATTATATGTAGCTTTTTTTGTTGTTTTTATAGTCATTTTTTTGTACGTAAACAATCATTGGCTGGTTGTAAGCAAGTATGAATTCGAGTCAGAAAAAGCGCCCGCCGGCTTTGATGGACTACGCATTACGCAAATAACAGATTTACAGGATGCTCTCTTTGGTGAACATCAAGAGAAACTCATAGCAAAGGTGAAGGCAACAAATCCTGACCTGATTTTTATTACAGGTGATTTAGTTGATAGTAATCGTTATAATTTGGAGCGAAGCTTGCAGGCTGTTAGGGGATTAGTTAAATTAGCGGATGTCTATTATGTACTAGGAAACCATGAAGTAGCGACGAATAAAGTGAATGTAATTTATAATGAGCTATCATCGTTAGGTGTACATGTATTGTCCAATGAATCGGCCGTCATTGAGCGCGACGGGGAGCGCTTGGCGATTGTTGGCATCGAAGATCCGTTATCGGGTAGAACAACGAAAGAAATGCTAGAGATAGCAACAAAAAATGTTCCACCAAATATATTAACGATTTTACTAGCGCATCGACCAGAAGTGTTTAATACGTATGTGGACTTTGGAATTGATTTAGTATTTGCAGGACATGCACATGGTGGACAAGTTCGAATTCCTGGTATTGGTGGTCTTTTCGCACGAGGACAGGGAATACTTCCGAAGTATACGGCAGGTGTTTTTGAAGAAGGAACAACAACTATGGCCGTTAGTCGAGGATTAGGTAATAGTACAGTACCTATTCGAATTTTTAATCCACCAGAAATTCTTGTAATGGAATTAAAGAAAAAATAAGCACTGCGTCTTTGCTACGCGGTGCTTATTTTTGTTTACGCTCTATACGTTTAACAAGATAAATGAGTATTCCATATAAAATAATCATTGGAATGAATACGAGTAGCTGACTAATAAAATTGGGTGGTGTAATCACAGCAGAACCAATGCCCATCCCGATATAAGACCAGCCTCGTATTTTTTTATGGATACGGCTGTTAGGATGCCTATGGACGATAAAAAGAGAACTACGATTGGGAATTCAAAGAGTAGTCCGAGTGGTACTAGAAACTATTCTGTTTTTATAATCAGGTATCTATGAAAAATTATTCAATTTAATTCAACTGTTGAACTGGTGAATCGATTAAATATAATAGAGAAGATTTGTGGGTAATTTGTGTATCAGTTGTGGATAATATGTGGATAAAAATAATTTGTTGAGGGATCGATTGCTTTAGCTGAGTAATTGTCTGTGGATAATTATCGATGGGGAGATGGCAGCAATAGAGTGTGCAGCAAGTGATGGTGTACATAAATGAATAAAGGAGCTACCTCAGTAATGGATTAGCTCCTTTGTTGTAATTTATTTTCGAAAAGGTCAGTTTAGTACTTCTTGTACTGCTTCAAATAGTTGCTCGGTAGAGATGATATGCTCGCCACCGCCTTGCACCATCTGATCACTGCCGCCGCCTTTTCCATTAATGAGTGGCAGTGCCTTTGCGGCAATGTCCTTCATACTCTTTTCAACTTTTGCACCACGTGCTGCGACAAACTGAAGCTTGTCTTCATTTTCTGAAACAAGTAATACGATAGCTTCTACCTGCTCAGTGACAACAGTTCGAGCTAATTTTTGAAGCTCTTGCATAGTACGCTGAGTAAAGACGGCAGTAATAACACGTTCTTTACTAGAAACTAGCGCTTTTGCTTCATAATTTAACAGCTCTTCTTTTGCCGCCACAAGTGCCTTTTCTGTACTTTTTTGTGTTGTTAAGATTTTTGTAAGTGCTGTAGCTGCTTCAACTTCAGGTACACTTAATTGTCTTGCAACGTCAGCTAGAACTTTCTTTCGCATGGCTAGCTCCGCTAAAACTCGATGACCACATACAAAGGAGACACGAATATTGCCCTTCATTTTTTCTGTGCCAAGAATTTTTATTGCACTGACTTGTCCTGTTGATGTTGGATGTGTACCGCCACAACCGTTGTAATCAAAGTCTGGAATAATAACAAGTCGAATATCTCCTGTAACGGCTACATCTTTACGTAGGCTGTAGTTCTCTAATTCTTTTTCTGTAATCCATGTCGTTTCAATTGGGCGGTTCTCTAAAATAATTTCATTGGCACGGGCTTCCGCGGCCACAAGCTGTTCTTCCGTTAGGACATCTACGGCAATATCAATTGTGACTTGCTCACTACCTAAATGGAAGCTAACAGTTGGTGTATCAAAAAGCTCGACAAAGGCCGCTGTTAAAATATGTTGACCTGCATGCTGCTGCATATGATCAAATCGTCGTTGCCAATTCAATTGTCCATGCACTTCTCCAACTAAGCTAGAAGAGTCGCCTTGAATATAATGACGAATTTCATCATTGATTTTCTCGACCTCGATAACCTCGATATCGTTTAAAGTACCGGTGTCATGAGGTTGTCCGCCCCCTGTTGGATAAAAAGCAGTATTTGATAGCACCACGTAGTTACGGCCATCTGCATCGGTTCCTTTATTGACAATTGCTGCATTAAATTCACGTAACATAACATCTTGATAATATAGTAGCTCTTTCAAGAAAAAGCCTCCTTTATGTAAGAGAATCACGTCTCTCGATTAATTTATTTTCATTGTGGCATAATTACTTTCAAGTGTATACGAGTTTTCTATTTGACCCATGCTGAATTTGATTTAATATATATAAGAACAGGTTAACTTAAAGGAGATCGTACAATGGAAATTACACAATTCTCAATGGAAGAAATTTTAGATCCAACAAACATTATTGAAGGCAAGCGTTACGAATTTATTTTAGATGTAGATATTGATGAAGAAGATGAGCTTTATCACGAAGCAGGAATTGAAATTCGTGTACTAATCGCTGAAAAAGGTGAAGAGTTATTTGTTTTAAATTACTTCATCATGGAAAAAGCAGAAGGTGAGTATTTAGATTTTGCATTAGAGGATGAAGAGCTAGAAGAGATTTTAACATTCTGCAAAGAGGAAATCGCAAAAGCGTAGTAGGTCTGCGTAAAAGCATTTCCAACAAAAATAAATAGTTTCTTATTCGATAATATTCCGCTTTGCTTTCTGTGAACAGGCACTAGTTACATTGATGTACTCTTGTTTGTCTCCTGGGAGTCTAAGCGGAATTTTATCGTTATATCACTAATTAAGGATTATTTAAGATTGGTGAAATATTAGTGTTGTGTTTAAGGGTTAAACTATGTTTATGAAATAAAAAAATGGGTATTTTTAGGTTTATCATCAAAAGTAAGGGATGATATTTTTTTAGACGTATACTATGTATATAGTTGATTGGAGTGGAGGTTGGCGACTCCTTGGGGATTAGCGATAGGGGAACGTAGGCTAAGAGCATCACATCCTGTGATAACGCCTTCGTGACCAACATCGTGTTGGCCCGAGACCCTGCAGCGAAGCGGGTGTTTTCTGTGCGAAAGCGTAGTGGTAACGTAGCGGCAGCACCAAAAGCGGCTCATCGGACGCCCCCAGGAAAGCGGCCAGCCGGAACGGAAATCAACCCTATGGTGAAAAGCCGATTTTTAAACGAAGAGGTGTTCTATGTCAGTTTATACACATTCAATAATGGTAGCTTTTTTAATAACAATTTTCTCATCCTTTATGCTATTTGTACCTTGGCTAATTTATACGTATCGGAAATATGGCTACTTATCTGTATCCAAAACTATTATTACGTTCTCATTTATTTTTTACTTTTTATCGGCATTATGCTTAGTTTTATTGCCTTTCCCAGAAACACGTGATACTTGCTCTTTGCAAGCCCCAGATACAGTCCATTATAATTTACATCCTTTTCAATTTGTTACGGATATTTTAAAGAATAGTGGGATTGTTTTGACGAATCCATCAACATGGATTTATATACCGAAGCAGCCTGCTTTTTTTCAGGCATTTTTTAATTTCTTGCTGCTCATGCCTTTTGGCGTGTACTTGCGTTATTTCCTTAAAAAAAGAAAGTACTGGAAGCGTGCATTTCTATTTAGCTTTTTGCTAACATTGTTTTATGAGGTAACCCAATATACAGGAATTTATGGCATCTTTAATTGTGCGTATCGAATTTTTGATGTGGATGATTTAATACTTAACAGTGTTGGTGCGCTATTAGGGTTCTTCTTAGCCCCTGTTGTGTGGGCGCTGTTTCCTTCTCATGAAAAGGTGACGGCTAAAGCAGCAGAAATGGTCGAGAAAGATATTGTCAAACCATTATCAATTTTGTTGGCACTAGCAATAGATTTATTTATCGTACAAATCATTTTGTTCATCATTAGTGCTGTAACAGGATATAGTGGTATGTTTGAGTTTTTAGTGAAAATTGCTTTATATATGTTGCTCTTTGGTGTTGTTCCAAGCCTTACAAACGGCGCAACATTAGGGATGAAGTTTATGCGCTTTACAATGGTCAGTGAAAACGGCAAAAGTATTGTCAGCCAATCTTGGCGCCGTTGCGTTGCTATTCTGGTGATAGTCTGTACTTCGGAGATTATAACAATTATAGGGAACATAAAATTAGATATGGATTCACCATTTTATGTACTACAAATTGTTATTACATTGTTAGCCTTTATAGCGAACTTTATTCTAATGATGGTTATTGCTATTCATGTAATACGTGTCATCGCAAGTGGAGGCAGACGCCGTTTATTTATGGACTATTATGCAGGCTTACTAGCAACGAGAAAAAAATAAGGGGGATTATTGGATGAAATACGTAATCATCGGGGGAGATGCTGCGGGTATGTCAGCAGCAATGGAAATATATCGAAATGTACCAGGAGCAGCGATTACATCGGTAGAACGTGGATTAATTTATTCATATGGGCAGTGTGGCTTGCCTTATGTTGTAGATGGGCGTATTTCATCGACAAAGCGTCTCATAGCAAGAGATGTAGAAACGTTTCGTGATAAGTACGGTATTGATGCTCGTGTTGGTCATGAGGTTAACGGAATTGATGTAGACAAGAAGCTTGTTTTTGGTACGCAGTCATCTGGTGAATCATTTGAAATTCCTTATGATAAGCTACTTATTGCAACGGGCGCGGATCCTATTATGCCTGTGGAGAAGGGTTCGGATTTGGCGGGTATACACACGGTGAAAACAATACCTCAGCTAGATGATTTACTAGCCGATTTAACGTCTGATATAGAAAATGTAACAATTATAGGCGCAGGTTATATTGGGCTAGAGATGGCTGAGACGATCCATGCTTGCGGCAAAAACGTAAGATTGATTCAACGAGGTAGCTATGTTGCAAGAATTCTAGATGAAGAGCTTGCACAACATGTTCATGAAGAAGCGAAAAAGAATGATATCGAACTTGTGTTAAATACAAAAGTAGAGGCATTTGAGGGGAATCACCGTGTTGAGCGTGTTATAACAGACAATGGCGTATTTAATACGGATTTAGTCATTATGGCTGCGGGGATTAAACCAAATACTCAATTTTTAGAAGGTACAGGTATAGCATTAGAGAAAAATGGTGCGGTTATCGTCAATCGACATTTAGAGACATCTGTTGAAAATATTTATGCGGCGGGAGATTGTGCGACGCATTTTAATATTGTGAAAGAACGCCTAGATTATATACCTCTTGGAACGACAGCTAATAAGCAAGGTCGTTTAGCGGGACTCAATATGTCGGGCAAGTTCGCGCCGTTTCGTGGGATTGTAGGTACGTCGATCTTAAAGTTTTTCAATTTAACGATTGCCACGACTGGTATTAATGAGCGCAATGCTAAAGAGCTAGGTTTTGAATATGAGGCATTTAAATTGTCTGCGCGCCATATTGCGGGATATTATCCAGGTGCCCAACGGATGTTTATTAAAATTGTTGTTCGTAAACGAGATCAACAGCTTTTGGGCGCACAAATTGTTGGTCCGGCAGGTGTTGATAAACGGATTGATGTGTTTGCGACAGCCTTATACAATAAAATGACGTTACCAGATTTACTAGATTTAGATTTAGCCTACGCGCCTCCATTTAATGGTGTTTGGGATCCACTACAGCAGGTGGCCAGAATAAATGCGCGTTTATAACGAAGGGGGTTATTAGAAATGAGCATTTACGATATTCAGGTTGCTTTAGAAGATGGTACTGAATATAGCTTAGATCGTTATAAGGGTAAGGCAATGCTAATTGTTAATACGGCTTCCAAATGTGGTTTTACACCGCAGTTTGAAGAATTAGAAGGTCTATATAAAAAATATCAGGATGAAGGTCTTGTTGTTCTTGGCTTCCCATCCAATCAGTTTAAACAAGAGGTAGCGACTGCTGAGGAAGCGGCGTCCCAATGTCGTTTAACATATGGGGTGACGTTCCCTATGCATGAAATTGTGAAAGTCAATGGTAAGGATGCACACTCTATTTTTGAGCATTTGACATCGCATTCAAAAGGCTTTCTCGGCAACAGTGTAAAGTGGAATTTCACAAAATTCCTTGTGAATCGTAATGGTGATGTTGTTGGACGCTATGGATCAGCCGATAAGCCAAGTAGCTTTGAGGACGATATTAAAGAAGTTTTAGCATAATAAAGTTGGAGGAAAGGATTCACGCACAGTTTTGTGTGTGAATCCTTTTTTGCTCTTAGGCAGGTGGATGCCGATAAAAATTGAAAGTTTATCGATAAAACTAAAAAGTTGGGTGACATTTTGTTAAAACGTATGTCATGTGGATAGGTTGATTTAAGGTTGTTGTAAGCTTGGGACAAATTTGTTGTAAGTTTGAGGGCGTATACTAAAGTCAGAAAGAAGAGGTGAGCGTTTATGACGCCATTATTAAAGGTACAAAATGTAGAAAAGACTTACGGCAAAGGCGCAAATACATTTACAGCGCTATCGAATATATCATTTGAAGTAGAAAAAGGAGAGTTTGTTGGTGTAATGGGGCCTTCAGGGGCTGGGAAATCGACGCTATTAAATGTGTTAGCCACAATTGATACGCCAACGACTGGTGAAATTATTATTGGTGACACAAACTTAGCGCGCATGAAGGATGCAGAGTTAGCAGATTTTCGTCGCGACAATCTAGGCTTTATCTTCCAAGACTATAACTTACTCGATTCTTTAACAGTTCGTGAAAATATCGTACTGCCTCTTGCGATTGCAAAAGTGCCAACAAAGGCAATTAACGCAAGGGTAGAACGCATAGCAACACTGTTTGGGATAAAAGAGTTACTCGATAAATACCCATATCAAATTTCAGGTGGGCAAAAGCAACGTACAGCATCATCACGTGCGTTAGTTACAGAGCCGAAACTAATCTTTGCGGATGAGCCAACAGGTGCTCTTGATTCAAAATCAGCCACAGACTTGCTTGAAAGTTTAAGTGATTTAAATAATTCACAAGCGTCCACTATTATGATGGTTACGCACGATGCATTCGCAGCAAGCTTCTGCCAACGCATTCTATTCATTCAGGACGGACAGCTTTCTAAGGAAATTCATCGTGGTACTCAAACAAGAAAGCAGTTCTTCCAAGAGATTTTACAGGTGCTTGCCGGCATCGGAGGTGGAGTAAATGACGTTATTTAGTTTAGCGCGTAAAAATATTCAGCGCAATTTGTCGAATTACTTTTTATATATCGCTTCGATGGTCTTTAGTATCGTCATCTACTTTACGTTTGTGACATTGAAATATAATGATGATCTTTCAGCATTGAAACAATCATCGCAGCAAATTAAAGGATTGATGAGTGCATCATCCGTTGTGCTATTATTCTTTATCATCATCTTTATGGCGTATTCCAATTCGTTTTTTATGAAGAGACGAAAAAAAGAAGTAGCACTTTACTCTTTACTAGGTGTGCGTAAGCAAAAAATTGGCTTAATGCTCTTTTTCGAGAATTTAGTAATTGGGCTTGTCTCTCTAGTATTAGGAATAGTTCTTGGATTCTTTATGTCACAAGGGTTATTAATGATTTTAGTTCGTTTAATGGGCTATGAGGTTGTAGGAAGTTTAACTTTTTCCTCAGAGGCTCTAGTAAATACAACAGGCATTTTTGCGCTACTATTTTTATTCACATCTTTACAGGGCTATCGTGTTATTTATCAATTTAAACTAATTGACTTGTTCCATGCAGAGAAGCAAGGAGAGAAAATACCACGTGCATCATTATTAGCAGCTATTCTTGGGACAGCGCTAATTGCGTTTGGTTATTACACAGCGTCTGAAGATATGTTTACGAGCAAGATTTGGCGATTTTTCACAGTGCTAGGTACTCCACTAATGGTAATAGGTGTAACGATTGCAGGGACATACCTATTATTCCATAGTGTTAGCGTATTTGTGTTAACGGCGTTGAAAAAAGCAACTTCTTGGTCATGGAAGGGTTTAAATTTAATAGGTGTATCACAATTATTGTACCGTATTCGAGCAAATGCTAAATCGCTTTCGATCATCGCTATTTTAAGTGCGACAACAATTACAGCAGGTGGCGGCGTTTTTGGTATGTATTACAATGCGGAAGCCAGTGTACGTCATATGCTGCCTAACACATTTATGTGGAAGGGTGAGACAGTAAAATTTTCACAAGAAGACGTCTTATACAACGAAGAGCTTTCTGTAAAAAATTTACGTGTCGATAATGAATATTCGTTTTTTGAATATACATTATTAAAGGAATCCGACTATAATCGTTTAGCAAAATTGCAGGGGAAAGATGAAGAACTGCACATTGCAGATGGTTCAACAGTGTTACTTGATGCAACTTTTGATGAACGTTTCTCACATGATTTTACGGGTGAGGAGTTTAAATTGGAGAACGGGGAATCATTCCATGTTGATAAAATGTATACAGAGAGTGTATTAAACTTTATTCCAGCCGGTACAGTACTCGTTGTGAATGATAAAGTATTCGCTGCAACAAATGCAGAAAATGTTAAAATGCAAGTAGTTGGTATGGATAATGACTTGAAGCAACAGGCGATTTCAAAAGAGATTTCCAATCAACTAGCTACTGAACAGCAGGAAGGGTTTTCAAGTGTTCCGCAAAGTTATGAGGATAGTTTAGCTACTGTAGGGTCACTATTGTTTGTAGGAAGCTTTTTAGGATTAGTATTTTTAGCAGCGACAGGAAGTATTATTTACTTTAAAATTTTAACAGAGGCAGAGGAAGATCAGTCTAAATATGCAATTTTAAATAAAATCGGTGTTAATAAAAAGCAGATATTAAAAACAGTTGCAGGGCAGGTTGCCGTGATCTTTAGTGCACCACTCATTGTTGGTATCGCACATAGTGCATTTGCGCTGATAGCCTTTTCACAACTATTTGGTATGGATATAACGAAACCAGTAATACTGTGGATGATTGCTTATTCTGCAATTTACGGCGTATATTATATCTTTACAGTTCGTTCATTCTATAAAATTGTTAGACAGGGGAATTAAGATGAAAAAAGTTTTCTTAGGTATAGGAGCATTGTTTTTATTGTTCGTAGCAGGTCTTGTTGTTCTGATGACTGTAGATTTTAACCGTTTAAATAAAGAAGCATACTATGTTCATATCACTACTGATGGTGAAATGGAGGAATTTAAGGCAAGTGACGGAGAAATATGGAAGTCATATTGGTACGAGCTACCTGCTTATGACGAGAATGGTGAAGAGCAAACATTGAAGTTCTCAGCTCAGAAAAATTTACGTCACGATGCATACTTGAAGCTTTATGTAAAAAAGGAAACAGAAGTTTCATCATATGATGAAGTAAAATTCCATGAGCTACCTAAAAAAGTACAGGAGCTAATGAAGAAATAAGAAGAAGGAGTAGTCCCTAGTGTCGGGCTACTCCTTTTTTTCTTCATGAAATTGAATGCTGATAGTTGTACCTTGTTGTTCTTTAGAGGTAATTGTTACAGTTCCTCCGTGCGCTTCAATAATATCTCTAGCAATTGCAGTACCTAAACCAGTACCGTGTGTTTGCTCAGTATTTGTCCCTCGATAATAGCGTTCGAAAATATGTTCAAGATCTTCGGCAGAAATGCCGTTACCGTTGTCAGAAATCGTAATGGAATGATCTTCTACAAGAATAGTAACTGATACATCAGAAGGATTATGGAGCAATGCATTGTGTAAAAAATTCATAATCGCTCGTCGCATAAAATGCTCGTCAATGTGATGCTTGATGACAGCGTTAGTTGCATTAAACTCAATATTGGCTTCCTCATATTGAGGGGTATTGAGTGTATCTATAACGATTTCACGAATAAATTGCACCATATTTACTTCGGTTAAGCTGAGCGGAAGCTGCTGATGTCTTAAGCGCATAGTTAAATTTAAATCATCGAGTAAATCTTGCATATGCAATGATTGTTTTTCGATAATGTGAGCGTAGTCTGTTTGTTCATCAGTAGTCAATTTTCCATCATTCAGTAGCTCCGCATAACCACGAATCGAAGAAAGGGGCGTTTTCATATCGTGTGACACATTGCTGATCCATTCCTCGCGCATCACCTCTGATCTTTTACGTTCCTGCTCATGTGCAGCTAGTTCTCTTGATACTTCATTTAAATTTTCAAAAACTGGTTTGTACACACCACCAGGCAGTTTATTAGGCATATGCTCATGATTTTTTAAATGACGAATCCGTTCGATTATTGCATGTAGAGGTTTGGTCAACGTACGACCGAAAAGCCATCCAACTAGTGTAGCTACTAATAAGTCGGCAATAACAATGAATAACCCAAACTTGCCAATAAACTGTAATACTGATGAGCCAGAAAAATGCATGACTAATCTTGCAGTATCGCTACCCTTAATACCAACGAGATAACTAACAGCATCCTTACTGCCTACATA
This sequence comes from Lysinibacillus sp. NPDC056959, assembly GCF_042674095.1. Classification (NCBI taxonomy): domain Bacteria; kingdom Bacillati; phylum Bacillota; class Bacilli; order Caryophanales; family Bacillaceae; genus Lysinibacillus; species Lysinibacillus sp. NPDC056959. The sequence continues at coordinate 30,619 of NZ_JBHURE010000031.1, forward strand.
CACCGTAGTATCAGCATCAAATTCTTGATATTTATATACTTGAATTAAGTCGATGGGTGCATAATGCGACTGAGCCTTATCTGGTGCATAATGCGATTCAAGGACCTGACCATTAACATCAAGCAATTGAATCCAAGCATTTCGCTGATGTAAGCGTTGAAGTCCCTCTTCACTTACTGATGGCGTACCATTACTGATTTCAATATACTTCTGGAAGTCCCGGACAAAGATTTCTTCTGTATATGCAATTCCCCGATCTAGCTGATAAGAGAGGAGCCCAATTAAAATGGCTGTATTTACGAAAATAACAATAATAACAATAGACAGCACAGACAAAAGGAATCTAGCTGTTAATTTCCATTTCATACTTGCTCCTCTTTTGGAACGACAAATTTATAGCCAAGCCCTTTTACAGTTGTAATATACACAGGCTTGGATGCATCATTTTCAACCTTTTCACGCAGACGCCGAATATGCACCATTACGGTATTGTCTGAGCCGAAAAAGTCCTCTCCCCACACACGCTCAAACAGTGTTTCTTTACTTAAAATTCGATTAGGATTATTCATAAAGCAAGCCATCAAGCCGATCTCTTTCGCTGTTAGCTCCAATAAAACGCCGTCCTTATGTACCTCCGTTTCATCACCATTAAGTAAGAATGGGCCAACTTGAATTGACTTCTCGGAAGGTACTGGTGCTACTTCTTGCGTTTGATAGCCAGCTCTGCGAAGTTGTGCCTTCACGCGATAGGCAACCTCTTTAGGACTAAAAGGTTTCGTAATATAATCGTCTCCTCCGATAGCAAGTCCTAAAATTTTATCAATTTCATCATTTTTCGCTGACATGAAAAGTACTGGTACATGCGATACTTCTCGAATACGCCGACATAAATCATAGCCCTCGCCATCGGGAAGCATCACATCAAGAAGTACAATATCGGGTTGTGTTTGTTGAAAGCTCGTCCAGGCTTCTTGAATGGAGCCAGCTGTATGAATTTGTTTATACCCTTCTTTTTGGAGGCTGACTTTTAGAAGGTTTGCTAAATCAGCCTCATCATCCACCACTAGAATAGTTGGTTCTTGCATGGTTCACTCGTCCTTTCTCTTTATTATTTTAAGATTTGCGTATGGCTATATGTTTAGCAGTAGCTCGATAAACATTTCCTTATTCAGTTAATAACAGAAGTGCCAAGATAATGGTCGCATAGCTTGGGATTTGCCCACCGATTGAAGTGTCTTATGTGACTTATTATAAATGAAACTTGCTTAAAAAAGGAATTGAGACATTACTTAAATATCGATCAGTTAGGATTAAAACCAAAAGTTGTGGATACTTTTGGTGATGATCCAAAATAATACTTTATATACTTGTTTGAAAAGTCTATATCAAAGCAGCTTTTACATTAGAGTACTAACTAGCTATAGCGTTCCATTACTGAGCGCTCGAGCTTTCACGATTAACAGTCTCTTTTGAAACTTTTTACAGATAGAAAGCGTAATAAGAGTATCAAACCATCTAGGAGGGAAAAAGATGTTCAAAAAAATAGCAGCAGACGCGCTTGGACTTTCAGATATTGGAGTAGTTGTGGCTCGTGAGGACTATGATAAGGCAGATGCAGATGATTTCATCCTGCATGAAATTGACGAGAAAATTTATTTCTTAATTAAGACGAAGGCGGACGAGTATTGCTTTAAAATCGAGCAATTATTCATGTAGACGGTGAAAGTGCGATAAGTAAGAAGCGATTATTACGTCGTTACGACTACTCAATGCACAATATTAGTGAAGTGTTCCTGGAAACAGCAGGAACTATTGACCTTGATGTTGAAATTAAATTTACAATCGACAATACGCCATTTTCAATTGACATTCATAAACGTTTTATTAATGATATTAAAGATTTGTATAAAGCGTTGCATGCTATTAGCTATGAGCAAAAGCAAAATGCATACAAGCTAGAGGTAGCAGAAAAGAGTTTATCGATTGCTTCTTCATCCATTGGTCGTATCGGTAATGACAATGTTACACCATCGGCATCATTCGAGGAGATTACACGTTTTGCGAATGATTGGATGATCGATCATAAGGACAAATACAAAAAAGAAGATTTCTCTCAAGTTTTTGATTTATATGTTAATAACTAAAGTGATAAAGGGCTACGGGAGTATTAGAAGCCTTTTATTTTAGGGTTCTTATCTTGGATATACCAACATTTGATAAATTACTTCACAGAGTTCTTGGTCCACCTAATACTTTCAATATTGTTTTAGCGCTCTTACTAACTGCGACGCTTATTTTTATAGTCCTAAAACTGCCTACATCTAAAAGGAATGAAGGTGCTCGAGGTAATTACAATAAAAGCACAGAATTTTACAATGCATTTGTATGAGTCTGTGCTTTTTTATGTATAAAAGGTTGAAAATATGTAAAATAAACGTCATAATTTTCCATATATCTAATAGCCATTTTATTAGGGGGAATCATGACCGAAGAAAAAAGAATTTCAACGCTACTATAATTATTCAATACATACGATTCCTGATATTCCCCTCAAAATGGAAGGAACTATCGAACTTGATGTCGAATTTAGTTTTACAATCGACAATATACTACAAAGAGTTTTTTAAAGTGTTGAAATCAAATTTAATTTCTTTTAGCGGGTGTCACGGAATTATACTGATCATAATTGAACAAAAATCAATATACATAAAATAAAAACTAGGAGTGTGACGAAAAAATGATAAATGAATTGCATGTGCTAGAAAAAGAAGTAATACAAAATGAAGATCTTGTACAGCAGCCGCAAGCCGTCGAAACATTATTCGTAAATGAGTTCATAGATGGTATTTTAGATCCACAACAGAAAATGCTTGGACCTATCAAAGATGGTGGAACAATCATTGCTAATACGACACCAGGATGTTGGGGCCCGATGCTAACACCGACGATTCGTGGTGGGCATGAAGTAACAAAGCCTGTATTTGTAGAAGGTGCAGAGGTAGGAGACGCCATTGTTATCAAGATTAAATCACTACAGGTAACATCTGTAGCAACAGCATCTGGGCATGATGAGGTAATTACAGATCGTTTCATTGGTGATCCATTCGTATCAGTAAAATGCCCAGGCTGTGGTAAGCTTCATCCGAATACAGTTGTCAAAGGGATAGGTCGGCAGGCTATTCGCTGTTCGACATGTGATACTGAAACATCACCATTTAACATGACGAATGGCTATACGATGGCGTTAGATCATAAGGGGAATATTGGTGTAACGGTTGGGCGAGAGGGGGCTCGCCGTATTGCACTTGATGCGAAAAATTATATGCGTACACCTGAAAACTCTGTGCAAAATCCTGTAGTTGCGTTAGCGCCAAGTGATTTGATAGGTGTTATGGCAAGAATGCGACCGTTTCTAGGGCAGCTTGGAACGACGCCTTCAAAGGCAATGCCAGATTCCCACAATGCGGGTGATTTTGGTTCGTTTTTAATCGGTGCACCCCATGAATATTCATTTACGCAGACGGAATTAGATACACACCGTACAGATGGACATATGGATATAAGTCGTGTTCGTGAAGGGGCAACCATTATTTGCCCAGTAAAGGTTCCAGGTGGTGGTGTGTATATTGGTGATATGCACGCAATGCAAGGGGACGGAGAAATTGCAGGACATACAACGGATGTTGCTGGTATAGTTCAGCTTCAGGTAAGTGTGTTGAAAAAAGTAGCTTTGGATGGCCCTATTTTATTGCCAAATACAGAGGATTTACCTTATACGGCTAAACCTTTTACAAAGGAAGAAAAACGTCGCGCACGTGAGCTTGCAGAGGAATTTGGCGTTAAGCAAGTGGAGGAAGCATTCCCGGTATCGATTGTTGGCTCAGGAACATCATTAAATGAAGCAACAACTAATGCTATCAGCCGAGCTGCAAGGCTTTTTGAAATGAGCGAGCCAGAGGTTATGAATCGAGCGACGATTACAGGATCGATTGAAATTGGTCGTCATCCAGGTGTCGTAACAGCAACCTTCCAAGTACCTAAAACAGTACTGAAAAAAGCACGAATTTATAAACCAGTGAAAAAACAATATGATTAAATGAATACTGAAAAAACCAAAAAGAAAGCAAACTAGAGGATTTCATAGTTTGCTTTTTTATTGGTTATAAGGCCAAAAATTATTGAGCTTTTATTTGGCTGAAGGCAGATTCAAAATTTGACATTGCGAAATTGAATTCTATTTAGTAGTTGTTATAATAGAACAAGCTTAGAATAAACAATAATCGATACGGTTTCTATAGAATTTTGAGTAAAAGGAAGGTGACTCATGGCAGATTTCATACGCTTGCGGGACGACGAAGGGAAATCAAAACCTATTAAAACATACATATTCAAGATGAAAGGTGGGGAACATGCTCCTTCACGAACAAATTTTGCTGATGCCATAACAGGTGCAATCGGTGGATTAATATGTATTTCTGTTTTGCTTTGGTTGACGAACTATACAGGTGCTCCATGGCTAATGGCTTCACTTGGTGGGAGCTGTGTACTCGTATTTGTCGTTTGGAATGCGCCGTTGTCCCAGCCTCGAAATATTATTGGAGGTCATTTGATTTCAGCTTTTATCGGCTTAACCGTGTATTCGCTATTAGGGACGGGCATTGTTTCAATTAGCCTTGGCGTAGGTTTAACCATTTTTTTTATGGCCTTTTTAGGAATTATTCATCCGCCAGCAGGAGCGAATCCAATTATTATCATTTTAGGAGGCTATGGATGGAGCTATCTAGTAACGCCCGTTCTTATTGGTGCTCTCATTATCGTATTTTTTGGTCTTATGATAAATAATCTACGTGAAACACGGAAGTATCCTTTATTTTGGTGAGGAATAAATTTTAGCAAGTTGTGAAAATGTGTTGTGCTTCGCAAAAACAAACATTGTCGCTACGCTTTCGATGCAAAAACATCCTTCAATAATTTGAAGGATGTTTTTTTGTAACTATTTTGGCTGCTCTTCTTTTAAACTGCGAAATTAATCTTTTCCTATCTTTGAGGTATTTGACTTTTAGATGTTTTTTTAGGGATTGTAGTCAAAGTTGTCAATTTTGCACGAATACTTTTGTTATCTTCTTTTATGCATATTTCGATTTCTTTAGCATATGATTGATAAGATTTGTTATATTGAAGAAAGAGAGTTAAAAGGTTTGGCAAGTATTTTACAGAATAGGGGAAGATCGTTGTTGGTTGAATTTGATGGGGGGCTCCAGTTGCATGCTGTTGGATTGTGATGAGCAGTTATTCATGACATATAAACATAATGGTGAAAAGGGTGCTGAAAAATTACTGTCAAAATGGTTAGAGGCAGAGAGTGATTCACCGGCAGACCCGAAAATTCTAGGTACTGCACTTTCACCGAACTTATTTTTAGTGAATGAGGAAACTGCGATGAATATTGCGTTTTCAACTGCGCGAAAATATTGGGGTCGTGTGACGATAGATATGCAAACTTTTTTTAACAAGTATGGCTTGGATACTAAATTTGTGAATGAACGTCTCAATGCTTTTTTTTATACGCAAAAAGGCAAGGAGACCTTTTTTGAACAACTTTTTGCACAGCACACAATGGACTTAGAGCGATTAATCTGGCTAATTTTCGGAAAGCGAATGCAAATTACAATGCCAGTCAACGAACTACAAACAATATTTTTATATAAATTTGAAAATGAGTATTTAGTGCATATGATTTATAAAGAAGATACTCAATTTTGGCATTGGCTTTTCATGAAAAAAGTTTATTCACTGTTTATCCACAAACCATTAGAACAATTCACATTTATCCATGAAATGATGGGTCATGTTGAACAATCTACAAGAAAAACCTGTGGATATGTGAATAACTTTGTGGATAATTATAAAAAAACTCTGGATAAGTGTATAACCTACGTGGATAACTGTAATTCTACTTGTTTAGCAAAAAAGCAGTTACATCTTTACCAAATTGTAACGCATTATCGTCTATCTGAAGGAGATTATTCATGCGTTAAAGCTTTAATTACTTCCTTTGAAGCGGATTGGCGTTATTCGATGTATGCATTGACAGAGAAAGAAAAAGCTCTGATTGCCTATCTTCAGTTTCATATAGCACACCAGGAGAAGAATCCTGAAACTGTTATTCACTACGGTGAGTATTTATTAGAAGATGAACGACTTAATAATTACGCGATAGAGATTTTGTTGGAATATAAGGAGTTATTGCCGAATCGTAAGCCAACACCTCCTGCAATTATTAAAAATTATGAACTAAACTTTTTAGAGAACTTGTATGCAGTATTGTTGGATCATTACGTAAAAATGGAGCGTTATCAAGAGGGGCTTCAACTTTTAAAGGAACATGTATTAGCGTCTAATAAAAAAATACATGCCGCTTTAGTACAGAACAATTATAGTAATGAGCAATTTATTGCGATTGAAGCGTCAGTTCAGCAGGATATCGCTCTCCATGTAAATAATTCATTACAGCATATTGGCTTGTCTGTTGAAGAGTGGCGCCAGCATTATCGTCAGCCAGAAACGCCTTACTCTTTGGTGGCAATGAGCGCATCCTTGCATATGCTCAATATTTTAAAGGTGTTATTTGTAACGGAGCAGTACGAGCTTTTTGAAAAATTAATGGAAATATATAAAAAATATTTACTCATAGATGATCATTTCGAAAAGTTACGGGTCTTTATAAGTGCATATGTTTAACTTTTATCAGCCGATTTAGGGCACAATTATGCCGAGGCGTAGTTGATTAGAAATACAAACAAAAAAAAGTGTCTAATGTGTTATAAATACAACATTAGACACTTTTTTTATTTTTTATTCTAAAACTCCTTTGTTCTGTAAGTCTGCAATTTGCTCGACGCTATAGCCAAGTGAAGATAACACTTCCTCATTATGCTCTCCAAGCTTAGCACCGACATGCTTATACTGCGGCTTAACGCCGTCAAACTTAAACGCTGATGCAATTTGCTTTTGTGTAGTACCGTCGCTTTTAGGAATATCAACAATCATGCCACGAGCTTTGAGCTGAGGATGCTCGCACGCTTCTGGAAACGTTAATACTGGTTCGACACATCCCTCGAAATCCTCGTTAAACACTTCAAGCAATTCTTCGTAAGTCTTCGATAAGAATGCATCATGGACGGCTTCTTTAAAACGAATTTGTGTATAGTATGAATCATTAAACGTATTATCAATGAGCTCGGGAATATCAAGCGCTTCACAAAGCAATTTGCGGAATTGAGGTTCAAGACTTCCTACTGAGAAAAATCGGCCATCCTTTGTTTTGTAAAAGTCATAGTAGCTGCCACCGTTTAAAATTTCTTGCTCGGGCTGAGGTACGCGACCACCGCCAATATAGGCAGACCCATACATAGCATTGAGCGAAAATACAGCATCGGTCATACTGATATCAATATATTGTCCTTCTCTTGTTTTTTCACGATGTAAAGCAGCTGCGAGTACTCCAATTGCCGCATGCATCGTGCCCCCAGCAATATCAGCTAGCTGAACACCCATGGAGACAGGTTTTTTATCTTTATGGCGTGAATAATCGAGTAAGCCAGCTAATGATAAATAGTTATTGTCATGTCCTGGTCGATTGCTAAATGGTCCAGTTTGTCCATAGCCTGTAATAGCACAATAAATAACCTCAGGATTTACTTCTTTTAGAGCTTCGTAGCCAATGCCAAGCCGTTGCATGACGCCAGGCCGAAATCCTTCGATTATTATGTCGTACTCTTTAACGAGTGACTTCACAATTTCTATAGCTTCAGGTGATTTTAAATTTAATGTTAATGACTTTTTAGAGCGATTTAAATGTTGATGAATATAGGCCTCGTGATCATCATCGTAAGGAGGCATAATACGCGTTAAATCTACGCGTTTTGAGGATTCAACGTGAATAACCTCTGCGCCTAAATCAGCAAATATCATTGTCGCCATTGGCCCCGGTAGTAATGCAGAAAAATCGAGAATTTTTAACCCCTTTAAAATACCCAAATCTCCCAACCCCTTTTTGTGTAGGCTACATTGCCATCTATTCAAGGATGCATTGCAGCGCTTTTCTCATAATCCCCATTTTGTGAAAAGCATTTATTCAGTCTGTTTTAATACAGCTAGAATGTAAATTATCAGTATTATAACAGAAGAATTGATAGCTTGACTATGTTAAATTTTATTATAAAATAATTAGTCAAAAAATTATATGTCAGAATAACGATAAAAGTAAAAAAAATCAGAAAATAGAATTATCACTATAACGAGGAGATGATCTTGTTTCCGGTTGGATGCGTGGGGCAGAGGTATTTTCTGTGGTTACAGAAGAATTTTTGTTGAATATTCCAGATAACGGTTGTTATAAGAGTGTAAAAAATCTCTATGCTATAGATTTCTGCATAGAGATTTTCGTGTATATATCGTTGATCAACTTTAACCGTTCAACTATTTAGAATAAAAGTTAACCGTATAATAGGGTGCACCGTTATCTTTAAAGCAAACACCAACAAAAATATGTGTAAACTCTTTCCTTAAAATATTTATACGATGTCCTTTTGAATTCATTAGTGCTTCATGAGCAAATATACTATTATGCTGACCTTGCGCTATATTTTCGCCGTACCAATAGTAATTAACTCCCCCAGCAGTGAGGCGGTCGTTGGAATGACTACCTTTATGATCTTCATGACTAAAAAATTGATGTGTAATCATATTGCTACTATGTTGCCGAGCGATAGGGTTAGCCCCTTTGTCGTAAATGAGTGGTTGCAAACCTTCTATAACTCGCTCATGGTTAATAAGATCAACCATTAAATCTTCAAGTCCTGTTCGTAGTTCATTGGATGGCTTACCATAATAACCACGTTTACTTAATTCGGTTTTAGCATGTATCCAAATAATAGAACGAACTATATTGTTTTTGTGTAAATCATAGAAAAAAGTAACGTAGTGATTATCAATGAAATAGGTCCCGTGTGTAGTATTACCTTCATGATCGTTGTAATTGAGCAAATAGCTTGTATTTTCATAGTGAATGGCACTAAGCGGAAGACCGTATTTTCTATTTACATCTATTCGATTAGCACCGATACGAATACCAAATACGTTATGACCAATACGTGTTTCATATCCTCCAACTTCATTAGAATTATGTTTCCCTACGAGGGAAAATGGAGCGTAGTCCGTCGCTACTCGATACCATTTCATTTTATAGTCACTTTGAAAGCTGGATAGTGACAAAGATTTTTGTGTATTTGTTATATTCGAACGGGCTGACTTATTTGGGTTGAAAGAGGTATTCGTCCATAGAGCCGCACTAAAACCAACCATTATTGGAGCTACTTTACGTAACAACATATTAAAACCCTCTTCTTAAAGTGAATTTATAATAAAAGTCTATTGAATTACTAAAAGTTTTATAGATATAAATTACTATATTTTTGTTCTGTTAACGATGCTAAATTTATGGAACTTTCCCTACTATATGGCTCGCTATCATAACGTAGGGTTGATTTCCGTTCCGACTGGGCGCTTTGTTGTTACTGTCGCTTCGCTTCGTACAGATAAAACATTTGCTGCCGCTTCGCTTCGCACAGTTAAAACATTTGCCGCTGACGCTTCGTTTTCGTGCAGAGCAGAGCTTCCTGGGGGCGTCCGATGAGCCGCTTCGCTTAGCTGCAGGGTCTCGGGCCAACAGATGTCTTTTGCGCGAAAGCGTGAGTGCAACGTAGCGGCAGCAGCACGATGTTGGTCACGAAGGCGTAATCACAGGATGTGATGCTTTTAGCCTTCGTTCCTCTATTGCTAATCCCCAAGGAGTCGCCCAGTCTCCACTCCAATCAACTAATATACAAAGTATAAGTTTTAACAAATGTCATCTTTAGTTTTGGGGTGTAGCCTACTATATTACTTTTGTTATAAGAGGGCCTTGAGAAGGACTACTTTGACAAACATTTTACTTTTGACGTAAGAAATTTTCTTAATAAGAAATTTTTTATGTTTTAATAGAATAATAGAAGAAATTATAAATTAGGGGTAAAAGATAGAAAATGAAATCAAAACAGATAAAGCTAAAGTATTTAATCATGGGCGTTGCGATAGCTGCTTTTATCTTAACTGGTATTGGTAGCATTTGGAGTGGATACCGAATGAACGTTGACTCGATTAAAGAGAATACGCTTGAAACGAATCGAGTCTATGCACAAAAACTAGCTACAACCGCTAGTTCTTATCTTGAAGAATCTTTTCAGATATTAGGATATAGCGCCGGTTCGATAAAAACAAAAATGCATGATAACAATGCATTGGTTCAGGAAACTGAACGTTTGAAAATGCAAAATGACATGTTTAACTCTGTGCTGATCACAAATGCAGAAGGTCTTGTATTATCTATTTCACCACCATCTGAAGAGGTACTAGGCGAAGTATTAACATCTGTTGGAGCGAAAGATGCTTTATCTAAAAAGGAACCTCTTGTCTCAAAGCCTTATAAGGGAATAACAGGGCGTCTCCTTATTTTTATATCGTATCCTATATTTTCAGAGACCAATGAATATTTAGGAATGGTAGCTGGGACAATTTATTTAAAAGAACGAAATGTTTTTAATGCATTACTCGGGGAGCATTATTATCATGATGGGTCATATGTGTATGTAGTCGATTCGGATGGGCGCGTTATTTATCATCAGGACCCAAGCCGTGTTAATGATATTGCTATCGATAATAAAGTTGTCCAAGCAGTGATTTCTAGAAAAAATGGGGCTCAGCAAGTATTGAATACTAGAGGAGTAGAAATGCTTGCCGGTTATAGCACCGTACCTTTAACAGGCTGGGGAGTAGTTGCCCAACGACCGTTAAATGTAGCATTAGCTCCTTCATTTGATAGAGTACAGGAAGTTGCTATAAAATCCATTCCGCTTATGCTCTTTTCAATTTTAATTGTCCTTTGGGCGGCAGCACGTATTGCGAATCCCTTACAGCAATTAGCTACTTTAACAGAGGAGAGCATGGATTCGAAAAATGTAGAAGGCTTGAAATCTGTACGTAGTTGGTATTTTGAAGCGCATTATCTTAAAAGTGCTCTCATTCGGAGTTTGACATTTTTACAGGGACAGGTGTCGTTTTTTAAAGATCAATCTACGACAGATCCGCTAACAGGTGTAACCAATCGTCGCACAATGGATGCGATGCTAACGGAGTGGCTTGACAACAAGTTGCCACATGCCCTCATTCTACTTGATTTAGATCATTTTAAAAGTGTGAATGATACGTATGGTCATGCAGTAGGTGATAAGGTTTTACAATTTTTAGCTCAAAATATGAAAGCTGTTGCTCGTGAGGGAGATGTTTGCTGTCGCTACGGTGGTGAGGAATTTGTCATGTTACTGCCAACTACTACTGCTGAGGAAGCGGCACAGGTGGCAGAACAATTACGGGATATGTTGGCGCATACTATAAGTCCTTGTGGTCGTCCAGTTACATTATCGGCAGGCGTTGCCGTGTATCCGCAAATGGCCGACACGACAGAAAAGTTAATTGAAGCAGCGGATAGTGCGCTATATCTTGCAAAACAAGCAGGGCGAAATCAAGTTATGGTAGCAGAGCAAGGAAATAAATAAAAATTTTTTTGGGGAATAAGCATACATTTCTAATTTTAGGGTACATGATTAATGCAACGATCATTTGGGCAAGCTATTTTTAAGTCATTCCCCATATGACTTATCAAAACATGTTCAAAATAATTCGTAAACTCGGGACACATCTCTCGATCGACTTGACAAGATGCAAGGTTATCCCCCTTTCCCTTATGACATCACAAGTACGTCTAGATGTATGCCTATATATCGTTAAAAGCCAAGCGAGCACCGATGCTCCTTGGCTTTTTTATAAAGGAATTTCGGGGAAAAGTAGACGGTTTGGATACTAAGAGGGTACAGTGTCAACTTTTTTTGATTCATCAAATCATAACGTGTGGTTGATTTCCGTTCCGACTGGGCTATAAGGAAGCAATAGATTTACTACAAGAAGGGATTAAACGATCTGTCAAATTAGAAAATATGTCTTTTCTTGGTCACTATAATTATTATTTAGCAAAATGTTATGAACGTGTTGGGGAAAATAAGGATTTAATAAACACGCATTATAAGAACGCAGTATTCTTCTTTAAATTATTTAATAATTCTTTGTATTATCAAATTGTCTACAATGAGCAAAGGCACTTGTTCACATAATATGTATAAAAAGATTGCTTCCCTATGAATCAGGTAAAAGGGGAGCTTTTTTTTTATTTACCAACTCTTCATAATTCATATACCTCCTAGTGAAACATTCATATATCCTATTCTTAACCATTTCTAAGGATAAATGCGTAAATATAAGTATCTTTATATTTTTCATCTCAGATTGAAATGTCTTTTTACAATATTTGTATTATTATAATTACATCCTTAAATGCAAAGGGGGGAAATGATTATGAAAAAGCCATTATTGGTACGCAAATCAAAACTCTACGGTTATAACGGTTAATTTTTGAAGTTGCTGTAATCGTAACTACATACTTAATGTTATGGGTTACTGATGGTGTTTACTTGCGTATTAATAAACACCAGTTTCTTTTTTTTGACTTTCCGACGGACACCGACGTATATATTTTCGGTGGTAGTGTCGGTTGTTATAATGATAATCTTGATTTAACTCGAGTGAAAGTAATTATATTAATAGTCTAGTTATTTGGTTGACAGGCTAAAAACATCAATAGACTAATATTATAGTACTCTGTCGTTATTTTATTATAATTTAATTAGAAGGGTGTTTGATATCATGGTTTTAAAGAAATTAGTACTTTCAGTTTCATGCGCAGTTATGACTTTCGGTTTAATAGGCACATCAACATCATTTGCCGCAGAGAAAAAGGATAATATTAACTTAGAGGCTAGTCAAATTTCACAGTTGACACCAGAACAACAAAATTATGCAGATGAAGTGGTTACACAACTTCAAGCAATCAATGAAGTATTAATAGGGTTAGATACTGAGAAACAACAAGAAGATTTTTTAGGTGCACTATATGACCCTAATTTTAGTACAGATCAATTAGATAGTAATATTGTATTAGCAGAAAATGCTGAAGAAGTTACTGTTTTAAATGACATGTTTGAAGAACTTGGATCTCCTGTTCATTTTTCATCAGATGTCAAATCTGTTATAGTAGAGGAAAATGGTGATTTAGTTGCTACTACAATATCTGGGGAAAATGAAATTATGGCATTAGGTTTTTGGGGAGAACTTTGGGACGACATAAAGACTGTAGCTGGTAAAACTTGGGATGTTGCTAAATGTGGAGCTGCAATTACGGCAGTATTTGTTCCAGGAGCGGCTGCCTATAAATCAATTAAAGCATTAGGCGGAGTTAAATCTACTGTTCAATTATTAGCTAAGGCATCAAATACTAGCGATTGGTTAGCAATTGGTGGAGGAGCGGCTGCTGAAATTTTAGGTATCGATGGGGTTAAAACATATTGCTTTTAATAAGAGAGGTGTTTAAATGAAGAACCCTAGGACCTCGCCAAGTGGAATTTTTGATTCAATTAGTCATGGATTCATGTCACTATTAGTTTATGGGATGCTATTTATTGCTTTAATGATTGCATTTAATGGACCTATTACTTTTGATACACTTATTATGCCGGCTGCTTTTATTTACGTAGTAGTTCGAGCGATAGAATATGTGACAATAAAGAAGACTAATAATGTTCCACGCTGGTTAGTACTGGGATCTTTTGGAATAGCTGTTCTAACAGCTATTGGCATGACATACTGGATAATTTAAATATTTAGAACTTATTTAAACATAAGGCTCTGTTAAATTTAAATGTTGTTTTTATCTAGTAAATATGAACTCTCACAATCGATTTTTCCTTATTTTCACAAAGGTCTTTTTGTGGTATTAATTGAAACTAAATGGTTAAAGTAGCCGTATAAAGGTATTATAGATTAGAGGAGGTCGGAAAAATGGATTATACTAAAATCTATAATGAGGAACTGATTGCCTTAGTAAAAGAGAAAATAAAGTCCGTCGGTGAAATTAAAGCGGTGAAGTTTGTGAGAGAACAAACAGATATGTCCTTAATACAGGCAAAAAAATTTGTAGATTTTTGTAAAGAATAGACATAAAAATTAGAGTCACTAAACTGTGGCTCTAATTTTTATTTAAAGTATCTTCAATAGTCATTGAACTACTAAATAATAAACTTCGACAGACGTAAACTACGATAATGTTTCTGTCATTTTTTTGTGCTTTCATTGCTATGACTATCTACAAATAAAAACCGCGCTAAGTAATTATCGAGGTATTTAGTATCAACGCCTTTAAAACGATTTATCCAATGTTTTAAACACCTTATATCCTTTCAACGATAGTGCATGCGCAATCATTGTACTATTCGTCGTTTTGCCTGTCCCACCTTTAAAATTACCAAACGTTACGATAATTGCTTTTTTGTTTTCTGCCATATTCTTTTCCTCTACCCATTTGGAATAAAATGTTTTTCTTTGTGGTATATGTATATATTTTAGATAAGTTTTTTTGTAATTCAAGTTGTAAGTATAAATAATTATTGATGAAGAATGTGTTTAAAAAATAGTTTAATGCTGGGTTTTATTAATATTCAATATATCATTTTTGTAACTTCTGATTTTAAAATACAACAAAACAAAAAACCAAACGTCTAAGTGAGCGTTTGGTTTTCATCATGAATTTTTAATTTACTCTTTAAGGTTATTTTTAGTAGGGACTACGTTTATTGTACCTACAAAAATCATATGGCTGATAGAAAACAATTTCGAAACAATCCAGGTATTGTACATCACATAATCTTGGTTTGGATAAATCTTCTTCATGAACTATTATAACCCGTTTGAATACCATGACAATATCTAATTTTCTATCTTGGCATTAAGCATTCCAATCAATTTAATTTTTAAGTTGATTCTAAAATTAAAGATATCTTCTTTCTTAATACTTCCAATATCCGTACTGTATTCATTTTCTATATTGCGAACAAACAATAACTTTGCTGCTAAACGACTGACATCCCCGTACCCACTGACAATTTCAAAGACTGGATTCAGCTCTTTTTCAAAGCCTCTATCATCTACTAGAATAGCAGTTTCATCACTGTAATTGTAAAAATAATATCCTTCTGCATCCAGGACCTTTTTTAATTCTTTATCAAGAACATCAGCCTGTATTTTCATGATTTGTAGATCAAATTAATAAATGTTGTAACGTACAACATCAAAACGCTATTTTTTTAAAGATTTATAAACTACCCAAATCGTTACATAAAGAAAAAATAAATATAATACAACAATATATGTAATTCCAAAAACATTTCTCGGTAAAAACTTTAGAGACCAAATAGCAGCCATAATGGTAACAAAAACAAAACGATCTTTCTTGGTTTTCGCGTCCATTTTTTTGAGATTAAAGAGAACTATTAAATATGCTATTGGTGGAGATACAGTAGCGAAAACTATAGAAGGGTTTTGTCTCAAATACCAAGGTAAATTTTCTTCGTTTTTTTCATCCGCAAAACCCAAATCCTTCATAAACGGCAATATTTTTTATAAATGGTGTTATTTGTTATATTATAATACTATAACACATAAAATAGAAACATACTTTGAATAAAATAACAAACAAATTATCGCCTGGTAAACTATCGCAACTCCATAATCGCTAGCATTGGAGTTGCTCTAGGATTTACAGAGACCTCCCCAGGTGATATTTGGATTGATCAGTATGGACAGCTGGAATTTGACCAATAAAATACTTAATCAGTTTCGATGCATGATTGGCAATAAAAAACAAATAAGAGTGTGAAGTGTTGAATTGAAATGTTTAAAAGGGAGCACTTCTTTTTAATAGGGTACAGTCGCCATATTGCACACTTAACATTACAAAAAAATTCACATAAAAGGAAAGTTAATAACGACAGCGTCAATGCCTTCCTAAAAGGGTGTTTATAAATACAGGTGTTTCTTTTCAAAACTATTTTTCAAAAGATTTATAAGCAATCAAAATCAATAAAACAAGTAAAGAATATTATAACTAAAAGTGTAATTGCAGAACATTTATTAGTAAAAATTTAAAAAATCAGATAGTAGCCATAATAGAAACAAAAACAAAGAATTCTTTGTTTTTGCATCCACTTTTCTGAGATTAAAAAGAACTATTAAATATGCTATTGGTTGGAGATGAAATAACGATAAATATAGAAGTATTTATTTACCTAATTCTCTCCATTTTCATCAAAAACTCATAAATACAAATATTTATTTTAAAGTAATAT
>NZ_JBHURE010000032.1:0-37842 GCF_042674095.1 Lysinibacillus sp. NPDC056959
CGAAAGCGTGAGTGCAACGTAGCGGCAGCAGCACGATGTTGGTCACGAAGGCGTTATCACAGGATGTGATGCTTTTAGCCTTCGTTCCTCTATTGCTGATCCCCAAGGAGTCGCCCGGTCTTCCCTCCAATCAACCAATTCACTTAGCGTGTATCTTCTGGTATGACACTCTAATTTATAATGATAAAACGAAACTTCAGCAACGAATGTTTTATGTGCGAAAGTGAAGTGGTAGCAGCATCAGATACAAACCCTTTAAGTTATAAGTTTATTCAGTTCGAATATGATGAGTAGGCAAAGCGTCCACTTTTTTAAATGGAAGAAATTTACAATAGCGCTACACTATTGTTGATTGGAGTGGAAGGCTACTCGACTCCCGTGGGAAAGCGAGACAGGCGAGACCTTGCACGGAGCGCAGCTGAGGAAGCGACTCGACGCTCGCCCACAGGAAAGCGAGTAGCCTGGAACGGAAATCATTCCCTTGCTTTGCCGCAAAGCACACTTTATTTAAAATGATACCTTAATTACATTGATACAAATTTTTCAACTACAAGGGAGCCAACATATGAAGTTGTTCTTTTTAGGATGCGCATGTATTGTTTTTCTGGCATATGTATTTTCAGTTAACTTTTAAGGCAAGCTTGTAGTAAACTAGAGAGTAAGAAAAGGAAAGAGAGGGAATAGGATATGCCAACACCTAGTATGGAGGACCATATCGAACAAATATATTTATTAATCACTAATAAAGGGTATGCTCGTGTGTCTGACATTGCTGAAGCATTATCTGTTCTTCCTTCTTCTGTTACAAAAATGGTTCAAAAATTAGATAAAGATGGTTATTTAGTTTATGAAAAATACCGTGGCCTTACATTGACGCCTAAAGGAGAAAAGCTTGGAAAACGTCTTGTACAGCGCCATGAACTTCTAGAGCAATTTTTGCGAATCATTGGTGTAGATGAAGAGCGAATATACAATGATGTAGAAGGTATCGAACATCATTTGAGTTGGAATTCAATCGATCGAATTGCGGATCTTGTGCAAGTAATGGAAGAAAATCCGGACATCGCGAAAAAACTAGAGGCATCTAAAACACATCATAACTTTTAATCTCTATCAGCGAATGTTTTGTGTAGCGACAGCTACAGATGTTAAAGCCTTCGGTGAAGTTTTTTTGCGAAAATGATGGTAAGAAGGAAAGGAAGACAATATGAACGAATTAAAATCAGGTGAAGTTGTTACATTAACTGTGTTAGAGCAACAAGCATCGAAATGGATCTTAACAAATGGAGTTGATGAACTGCCCTTAAATGCTTCAGAGGTAACAGAGCCACTTGCAGTAGGTGACCGCCTTGAAGTATTTTTATTTGCAGATCGTCGTGGTGATTTAGCAGCTACAACAGCTATCCCATCTTTCGTACAAGGGGAATATGGCTGGGCTCGTGTTCTAAAAGTAGTCGAGCGTGAAGGGGCTTTTGTAGATATCGGTACTTCACGCGAGGTGCTAGTGAAAGCTGAAGATTTACCTGCAATAACAGAGCTTTGGCCAGCACCAGGCGACCATTTATTTATGACATTGCGCACAGATCGCAATGGTGATTTATTTGGACGTTTGGCAACTGAAGAAAAAATTTTGGAATTATATGAAGGTGCATTTGAAGACATGCACAATAAAAACATTAAGGCACGTCCATATCGTTTATTACCAGTTGGCTCGTTTTTATTAGGTGTAGACATTCCGTACCGTATTTTTGTCCATGAATCAGAGCGTAATGAAGAACCTCGTCTGGGACAAGATGTTGTTGTTCGTATTATTGATGTAAAAGACGAGGGTTCGATGAATGGTTCACTTTTACCACGTAAACATGAGCGAATTTCAGGTGATGCGCAAAAAATTTTAAATTACCTACAAGAGGTAGGAGGAAGAATGCCATTTGGCGATAAATCCTCACCAGATGAAGTTCAAGAAATGTTTAACATGAGTAAAGGTGCATTTAAACGAGCGTTAGGTACACTTATGAAAGCTGGTAAAGTGAAACAGCAGGATGGTTGGACAGAGGAAATTTAGTGTAGAAGAAATTCTTCTGCACTAAGAGTATGAACGATTACTAAATGAAATTAAAGAAAATGACGAGAGCCCTTTGAAACCTTCTCGTCTTTTTTTCGTACTAATAATTGTTTAGTAATTGATTGGCATGCATTTTACGGGCCAAATGAGTTTTTGGATGAAAGGGGTCACACAATTTGAAAAAAACGTGGATAAAAATACTAACAGCGACAATGTTAGTATTTGGCGTGATGGCACCCGCAACAGGTTTTGCGGCTGATAATACGCCACCTAAAGCAATTGATGAAAAATTAGGAGTACCGATTGTCGTATATGGTGCAAACTTATCTGAGGCTGAAAAAGAGTCTGTTAAAAAGTCATTAAAAGTGAACGAAGAGCCTGAAGTTGAAGAAATAACAGTATCAGGTCAAGACTTAGCTAAATATATTAAAGATAGTAATTCAAGTTCTCGTATGTATTCTTCTGCCAAAATCACGCGTAAAAATGCAGGAGAAGGATTAGTTATTGAAATTGTTACACCATCAAACATTACACAGGTTACATCTGAAATGTATGCAAATGCCATGCTAACTGCAGGTATTGAAGATGCAACAGTACAGGTGGCTGCACCTAAAGCAGTAACAGGTCATTCAGCGCTTGTGGGAATTTACAAAGCTTACGAAGTAAAAACAGGTGAAAAGCTTGATACTGAGCGTACAGATGTTGCAAATGACGAGCTATCAGTAGCAACGACTCTTACGCAATCGGCAGGAGTGGAAGATGCCAAGGTTGCAGAGTTACTAACAGAAATCAAAAAGGAAATTGCAGAATCAAAGCCAGCGACTAAAGAAGAGGTTGAAAAGATTGTGCAAGAGCAATTAAACAAGCTTGAAATTAATTTAAGTGAAAAGGACCGTCAATTGCTAGTTGATTTGATGAACAAGATTAGTAAACTAGATATTGATTTTGGTAAATGGTCTGAACAATTAGATGATATTAGCAATACGATTAAAGAAAAATTCGGATCGCTAATGGAAGATAAAGGCTTCTGGGAAAGTGTGAAAAATTTCTTTGCTAATTTAAAGGATACAATCGCATCATGGTTTAATTAATCTGGACGCAATTACGCCAAGGCAAAATTGATAGAAAAGAATCTGCAACACTTTCTCCTGATTGCTAGAGAAAGTGAGCGGATTCTTTTTTTATAAGGTTTATATTTTTTTAAAGTGCCACTCGCCAGCTTTGTAAAAATATAAAAAGCTATGGTACTATGATAAAAAGGAGTGGTGAGAAATGGAATTTCAATTACAACAGCTAGCGGATAAAAAGCATGCTTTTGTTTATGAGCAAGAAGGGGAAAGATTAGCGGAAATTACATGGCAGCAAAAGGGTCAAGTAATGGTCATGGATCACACATATGTATCAGATAAGCTCCGTGGCCAAGGGGTGGCCAAAAAACTGTTGGATCATGCCGCAGCCTATGCACGTGAACAAGGCTATAAAATGGAAGCGGTTTGTTCTTATGTAGTTGCAGCATTTGAAAAATCCGATGCTTACAATGATGTAAAACAATAAAGTGAAACTTTAATCAGTGGGGATTTTTTCTTCCCCACTGATTATTAGTCTTCACCAATCGGACGTTTACGGGCAGTTTTGATCCAACCTTACTTCTTTAATTTTGCTAAAATTTTATGGTGAAAACTACTGCCCGTTAACGCGGGATAAAATAAGGCAATCTGCTTATTAATAAGCGGATTGCCTTTTAACTTCTTTCAGTAAATGTTTTTGTAAAACATTTACTGAAAGAAGTTAAATCCTCCAGAGGATGTCACAGAATCGGAAAGGAGTTCTTTGTGCTTGCACAAAGCCGATTCTGGACGCAATTATGCCAAGGCATAATTGATTTTTTATAGACCATTCATGTAGCTCCTTACAGTAAAATACTATAAATTAGTATTGTTAAGATGCCTGCTCCACCTACTAATGAAGCCATGTCTACCCAATCATATACTGAATCTAAATCTTTCATAATAATCACTCTCCTGTTATTAGTATAAATTCATTAATTCCCTTTACTTGTCCTTTGTAATCATAAAAAGTTACAAAAAATCGTAATTATGAAAAATAAACGTTTACCATAAAATTTTGTAGAAGAATAATTAACTATTTGCGAAAAAATATAGATGTACTAAGAAACGTGTTTATATTATGGAAGCGAAGGGGAATAGATGACTCTCTTTTTATATATGCTGTAGCGTATATAAAAATTATGTTTAGTCCTCAAAAAATAGGGAAAAGATATATTACAGAGCTAGTTTTTATATTTTTGGGAGGGATTTATAATGGCGAAACGTAAAGGGTCAGGTGTTATGCTAGTAGGGTTAACTTTAGCAGCATCTTATTTAAGTAAAAAAGAAAACCGTGATAAAGCATTGAGTATGTTTAATAATGCAAAATCTAAATTAGCATCTTATTTGAATACAACGAATATGGAGATGCATGGAAACATTACAGAGCGTATTTCTACTGAAGTAGCGACAGAAGCTGGAACGTCTCCAACAAAAATAGCTTCAAATGAAATGGTTGCTGAAGGTGGAGGGCATACAGGTATCCATTACTTCAATGGAGAAATTCAGGAACAAGAGAAATAACAACAAAACCTTCTCATTTTACGTGAGAAGGTCTTTTTTGTGTACATATGATGATCGTTGCAAATACTAATAATACAATTCCAGTAAATATAAAGCCGCTGACAATACCTAGTGAGAGCCATCCTAGTAATGAGGAACCTAAGACAACTCCTAATGAGAAGAAGGCATAAAAATAACCATAGGCTTTTCCGCGGATTTCTGCCGTCGTAGAGTCGATTAAAAGTGAATTGACTGATGGGAATAAGAAGCCAAATCCGATACCGTAGCAGGCCATTGCAATATAAAGTAACGTACTTGAATCTGCCTGACTAATTAATAATTGACTGATCCCCATTAAACCTATTCCAAGTGATAATGTTTTGATAGGAGCGACCTTATCGAAAATACGGTTAGTGGGCAAAATAAATATGAGAACAGCAATAATGCCAAATGTACTCATCAAGGTACCACTTAAACGTGAATCAAAGCCTAAAGATTGCACTTTTAGTGGAAGGAGATAGGCAATAACTCCTTGAGAAAACATTAAAAAGAATGCACTGGTAAAGGCTTTCAATGTACCTGGATTATTAAAAAGTACATAAAAAGGAATGTTTGCAGTTGAAGCAGACTTTTCTTTTTTTACCTGATTTGATTTTAATAAAAAGAAGGCAAGTATTCCTAACAAGAGCATAAAGCTTGCAGTTATATTAAAAACGAATGGTACGCTAGTACGACTCGCTAAAATTCCGCTAAATGCAGGACCGATTATTGCAGCGATACCAACAAATGCTCCAGAGATAGCACTGCCCTTACCTCTTTTTTCTTGCTTAGTAGCATTCGCTAAAAATGTGAAAGCAGCAGGAACGATAAAGCCTGCAACTAATCCATGTACAAAGCGGACTACTAATAGAATAATAGGATCTTCCACAAAATTATAAAGGGATAGTGAAAGGCCTGTCGTTAAGAGACCTAGGATTAAAATAACGAATGGTCCTTTACGATCTGTTAAAAAACCAGAGATAACATTACCAAATGTATTGGAAAGGGAATACATACCTACTGCTAGGCCGGTAATGAAGGCTGATGCCCCTAAGGATTCAGCATATGTACTCATGACAGGAAGTTGAGTAAATAGGTCGAAAAACGAAAAGAATATAATCAAATAAATAAGTTTCTTCATAGCTCCTCCGATAGAAAATTATATGTTAATGAGAATGAATATCACTCTTATTATACCATTTTCGACAAAAAAGAACGCCTCATAAGGTTTTAACCTATGAGGCGTTCCTGAATAATGAAAATTAAGCTTTAGCAACTTCTTTTTTCATTGTTTTGTTTTTAGCAAGATTTACGTGCCAAGAAAGTGCTTCCTCTAAAATATGAGGTGTTTGATGGCCGCCAGTTGCTTCTAGCGCACGGTTATAGTAATCCCAAAGTTGTTCTTTGTAATCTGGGTGTGCACAGTTTTCGATAATTAAAGGTACACGTTCTTGTGGTGCAAGACCACGTAAGTCAGCAATACCTTGCTCAGTTACGATTACATCAACATCATGTTCAGTGTGGTCTACGTGAGAAACCATTGGCACGATTGAAGAGATAGCGCCGCCTTTTGCGTATGATTTAGTAACGAAAATACCTAGACGTGCGTTACGTGCAAAGTCACCTGAACCACCGATACCGTTCATCATACGAGTACCAGATACGTGTGTTGAGTTTACGTTGCCATAGATATCTAATTCAAGAGCAGTGTTGATTGAGATTAGACCCAAACGACGGATAAGCTCTGGGTGGTTAGAAATTTCTTGTGGACGTAAGCAAATTTTATCAGCGTATTTCTCTAGGTTGCCATATACTTTTTTCTGTAATTCTTCAGTCAGTGTAATTGAAGTAGCTGCTGCAAATTTAACTTTACCAGCATCAATTAAGTTGAATACAGCATCTTGAAGTACTTCAGAAGCAACAACTAAATCTTCAAATTCTGAATTTGCGAAGCCGTCAAGTACAGCGTTTGCAACAGAACCTACACCAGATTGTAATGGCATTAATTGTTTTGTTAAGCGACCCGCTTTAATTTCATCGCTGAAGAAGTCTAATAAAATGTTCGCCATTGTTTGTGTTTCTTCATCTGGCGGAACGATTAATGAAGGAGCATCTGGCTCTTCAGAAATAACAATCGCTTTAATTTTAGCTGGATCTACTTTAATACCGATGTCACCAATGCGTTGCATAGCATCAGTCATTGGGATTGCTTCACGTTGACCTTGCTCACCTGGTACATAGATATCGTGGATACCTATTAACGCTTCTGGATGAGAGATATTTAATTCGACAATAATATTTTCAGCGTAATCAGCGAAGATTGGTGAGTTACCTACAGAGTTTGTTGGGATAATAAGTCCATCTTCTGTAATAGCAACAGCTTCAAGAATTAAATATTTAATTGGTCCAATAATTCCTTGGCGAACTAATTCAGCGTTATGTGAAAGATGAGCGTCAACATATAGGACATCACCAGTGTTAATTAAATTACGGATAGTTGCATCTCCTTGGAATGGTCCACGTTTGCGGATAACACCAGCATCAGCTAAGTATTTATCAACTTCTGGTCCTAAAGAAGCTCCTGTATATACATCAATTTTGAATTTTTCGTTTTTAGCGCGCTCTACTAAAGCCATAGGAACAACTTTTGCGTCCCCCGCACGAGTGAATCCACTCATACCAACTACATCACCGTCAGAAATCAGTGCTGCAGCTTCTTCAGCAGTAACAATTTTACTTTCAAGTTCTTTTAAGCCTAGGCGTTTTTGAACATTTGCATCCATAAAAAAATCCTCCCCTAAAAAGTTTGATGGAAACCGATTACAAAACTAGAAAAAACGCGTAAGAATTTTCTGTTTATTTAGTTGTAGTATGACACCAACCATTTGAATAATACTATCACCAAATTGTCACAATTACTTTAGAAATAGCATTAAATTGAGTAAAAACAGGAAAAATGAGCATAAAAACGAATTTTCGACAGAGAAAACGTTTTAATGTAGAGGTGTATTGTTTTTAGAGAATTTTACTTTTGAAAATTCAGTAATATAATGTGGGGTTATTTTCGTTCCGACTGGTTGGTGAAGAGCATTTAAATTCAGCAAGAAAAAAGTACAGCGAACAATTAAAATGCTCGCTGTACTTATAAAAAAATTAGAAACCTAAAGAACGACGGAAATAACTTGCATAGCGTTGGCTAACTGGAATACGAGTACCGTCTTTCATGATTAATAAAAACGTTGAATGAGAATCTGGTTGAATTTCATCAATGTAGTCAATGTTAACGATATAAGAGCGGTGACAACGTATAAATGAGTCAGGTGCTAAAAATAGCTCAAGATCACTTAGGTTTAAGCGGTGGTAGCCTTCACGACTCATCGTTTTAACAAATGTTTTTCGAAGCTGTGTTTCAAGATAAATAACTTGATCATGTTTGATTGGGTACCAGCAGTCATCAATTTTAATAGTAATGTAGTTCGTTAAAAATGCTGATGGCTTTTGTGGGAAGATTGCAGTGATAGCACCCTTAGTTTCGCCTTCCTCCATTAAAGGAATACTCATGCCATAATATGCTACTCCAAATACATCAGGCTCAATGTAAGAACTAATCTTTTGTCCGTAGTTTAACGCTTTATGAGCTGCTGAACCTTCTTTAATTGGGTCGCCAGGCTTGATCTTTAAATCAACTTTTTTGCTTGCTTGGTAGTACAAGTATTCGTTTGTATCGGAGATTGCGATAGAAGTATTCTCGGGGAAGAACTCTTTAATAATCTCCATAATTTCTTCTATTTGTTTTGGATCCACTATTAACACCTCGTCTAAACTTTTAAAAATAGTATTATCATCTATTTTACTACATATTCATATAAATTATATAGAGAAGATTTCGGAATAAAAAAGAGAAATGTCGATTGATGAAAAATATAGGTGTAAAACGACATTACATAATTTGTAACAAATTTTAAAAAATTACTAATTCGATTTAATATATATATGGTAAAATTTAATTGTGCGACATAAGTTTACGGGGTTTCTACTGTGTATATATGATAAATTAGAACTAGTGTGAAAGACAAAATGTGGTTGAAAGGAAATCGCAGAATATGGTAAAATTCACTGTATAGTCTATTTTTTTTTGTAACTGATGGTATAGTTGGGTTATTTTTATTATATAATATATGAAATATGACTCAATTCGTACAATTGATAAGGAAATACTATTTTCTTATTTTGAAATAAGTAGATTGGTGTCAAGAATTGTAACAGCAATTCGTGCAATCTGAGGAAAGATGGGGAAGATTATGCAACTACATCAACATTCTATGTCAGAAACGATATCCAAAAGATACTTTCAGGAAATCGATAGTATTAACCAATACATCGGTGTAGAAGAATTTTTTAATATTGAGTCTAAATTAATATTTGAAATTTACCATTTAGAATCTGCAAAGGCAAAGAAATCTTTGCATAAATTAATTGATATTCTTTCCATACGTTTTGGCAAACAAGTCATTAAAATTGTTCGAAGTTATTTTTCTGTTTTGTCGTCAATTGTTGCACGTAAATTGCTAGACAATCAAGTTCCTTCGAAAAAAGCTTTTGCTTTTAACATTGCTTGTAATGATATGATTGAAAATCAAATGAAAGACGCAGAATTTTTACAATTCGCTGATGATTTAATTGATTTTTTTGTCTACTTCATCGCAGATCGCAAGCAACCGACTTTTCGTCACCAGACAGTTAATAAAGTAATAATGTATATAAACGATGAATTGGAAAATGACTTAACAGTGGAAAGCATCGCAAATAATTTTCATATAAGTACGAGTCACTTATCACGTATATTTAGAGAACATGTTGGTATTACACTTGTTGAATATCTAAATGTTCGCCGAGTAGAAGAGTCACAGTACTACCTTAGACACACGAATAAAAGTATAACTTCTATTTCAGATCAATTCCATTTCTGTAATCAAAGCTATTTTACCCGCATCTTTAAAAAATATACTGGGGTAACGCCCAAACATTTCCGAGATGAGCTACATCATGAGTTTTATCGTTTCGAGATGGCGGAATCAGAGCTTCAAAACGTTTAAAGTCATAAAAAGATTAATAAATAGATGCGGACGTATTAGCGATGCTAAAGCTCGCATCTTTTTTATGCTTGCTATTTGATAATAATGGACCCGATAATGTATACTTCATTTTAGTTGATAAATAATAGTAGGTGGAAAAATGAAGAATTTGAAGCTATTTTCAATGCTTGGACTTGTCGTTTTTGTTCTTAGTGGCTGTCAAGCTGTGCAAAACAAAGAAGGTTTTTTCTATAGTATCTTTGTAAAACCTATGGAATTTTTATTGGAATTTTTCGGTAATACTATTTTTTCAGGTAGCTATGGTTTAGCAATTATCGCTATTACGGTTCTTATTCGTTTAGTTTTAATGCCGATTATGTTAAAAAATTACCGTCAGCAACAAAAGATGAAAACGAAAATGGATGCGTTTAAGCCTGAAATGGAAGCTGTTCAGAAAAAGATGAAGGAAGCTAAGACAAAAGAAGAGCAAATGCAGTATCAGCAAGAAATGATGGCATTATATCAAAAACATGGCATCAATCCACTCAACATGGGTTGTTTACCAATGTTAATTCAAATGCCTATTATCATGGGTCTTTATTTCTCTATCTTATATTCTACAGATGTGAAATCACATGAATTTTTATGGTTTAGCTTAGGTTCACCTGATATCGCTATGACAATTGTCGCAGGTATTGTTTATTTAGTTCAAGCACGTGTATCATTATGGACAGTACCAGAGCAACAAAAAGCACAAATGAAAATGTTTATTTATATTTCACCCATTATGATTGTCTTTATCTCGATGTCATCTATGGCAGCCCTACCACTTTACTGGTCGGTCAGCGGTGCATTATTGATTATTCAAACATATATCGGTCGGAAATTTTATTCGGAACATCCGGAAAAAGTAAACTCATAAAATTATTTGTCGAGGCGCTTATGTAGCCTCGATTTTTTTAGGAGGACAGTAAGATGAATACAAAGTGGCTATCATCTATTCTAGTCGCAATTTTTAGTATCGCGGCTATCGTATTTATTATCATAGGTAATTTTAACTTTGCGGTATTTGCAATGACTATTATGTTTGCCGTATCTAATGGATTTAGAGCAAAAAGTTTTAAAGAGCAAGGTTATATAAAAGAAGCGAAATGGATGAAGTACATGGCAATCTTTTTCTCAATTGCTTCTATAGTAGTGTTTATTATTATTCTCACAGACTAACAGATTAATTTTGAAATCATGGGTGAAAACCCACACCCTAAATTGTGAACAGTGCTAAAATGAGACTATAGCAAAATAGTAAAAACTAGTATCGGTACTTACTGAAGGACTGTTCTTTGAAGATGTAGTACTGGATAACTTTAAAAGGGGTAAAAAATAGTGAAAAAGAAACGTTTTCCACTCATCCTGGGTGCTTTAATCTCGGTGGCGCTTATCGCATCTATTTTCGTAGTTTATAACTATAAAAATAAACAGATAAGTAATGCATCAGATGAACATGAACAACAAACAGCAGAACCAACTAAAAAAGATTCACCTGTAAAAGAAGAGCCGAAAAATACAGCGGATAATCCGGTGAAGCCCGAGCAGAAGGTAGATGAAAATGGCTATATACCAAATCAAACATTACCAACTGAGCCGACATATATTAAAGGGATTTTATTAGCGAATAAAGTATATCCGCTACCATCTACCTTTGCGCCTGAAGAAAGTCCAGAGGCACGTCAAGCTCTAAATAAAATGCTTGCTGCTGCAAAACAACAAGGTTTTGATTTAGTAGCTTTTAGTGGCTATCGATCTTTTGAATATCAAACAACATTATATAATAACTATGTAAACCGTGATGGGCAAGCTGCCGCTGATCGCTATAGTGCTCGCCCTGGTTATTCAGAACATCAAACCGGTTTGGCCTTTGATATAGGGGAAGTCGGTAAAGATAAATTATGGCTAACTGAAGAATTCGGTGAAACACCAGCAGGCCAATGGTTATTTACACATGCTCAAGACTATGGCTTTATTTTACGATTCCCCCAAAATAAAGAAGACATCACAGGTTATATGTATGAGTCATGGCACTACCGTTATGTGGGTGTAGACATAGCAAAAGACATAAAAAAACAAAATATAACGCTAGAAGAATATCTAGGTGTGAAATAAAAAAAGGGAAGAGAGTTGTTCGTAATGTTACGAACTAGCTCTCTTCCTTTTCTACATTCTACAAGATCGGTGTTAATAAGCGTGAAATGGATTCTTTAAATTTAATTAATGCGGAACGATTTTGGTACATTTCCCAAGTTAATTCAGTGCAATCAAAAATATCTTTTTCAAACAGCTCAGCAAGCTGATGTGAAATCGTTGAGTCATAAATGAAGGCATTTACTTCAAAATTTAAACTGAAACTGCGTACATCAAGGTTTGCAGTACCGATTGTTGATGCTTCATCGTCAATAATGATTGCTTTAGCATGAATAAAGCCCTTTTCATAAATATAAACTTTCGCTCCTGCACGCAATAATTGTCCTACGTATGAATATGTAGCCCAATAAACAAACATATGATCAGGCTTATTTGGAATCATGATCCTTACATCAATGCCTGAAAGCGTCGCAATTTTAATAGCCTCTAAAAAACTAACATCAGGGATGAAATATGGCGTTTGGATATATATATACTTTTTCGCCATATTAATAAGCTTTAAGTAGCCCATTTTAATATGTTCCCAGTCAGAGTCAGGTCCGCTAGACACGATTTGTAAGCCCACATCGCCTTTTTTCGGAATAGCAGGGAAGTAACGATCTGAATAGCCCATTTTCTGTTGTGCGGAAGCTTGGTTCCAATCAAGTAAAAAGCGTGTTTGCAATGGATGGACGGAGCTACCTTCAATACGTAAATGTGTATCTCTCCAATAGCCAAACTTTTTTTGAAGACCGAGGTACTCATCTCCAACATTAAAACCACCAATATAACCAATACGACCATCAATCACAACAATTTTCCGGTGATTTCTAAAATTTAAACGAGGGTTTATAAGTGGCAAAATGGATGGGAAAAATACTTCGACTTCTCCACCTGCAGTAAGCAATTCTTTGAAATGGCGTTTTTTAACATTGCGTGAGCCCATTTCATCATATAAGATTCTTACCTTAACTCCTTGCTTTGCTTTTTTTATAAGTGCATTAACAATGCGTGTACCTAGGTCATCTAAACGGAAAATATAATATTGAATGTGAATATGATCTTTTGCTGCCTCAATATCTGCAAGAAGCTGCTCAAATTTATTTGCACCATCATCAAAAATATCAATGTGGTTATCTTGCGTTAATACAGCATTATTTGTTTTAAGATGCATGTAAATCATTTCTTTATAATTTTCCGCATTTTCGATCCGAAACTCGAACGTATTATCTCGAATCGCTTCTGTCTGATAGCTAATGAGGTTATCGATACCGATATCCTTGCGTCCTTCCCAACGGAATAAATGTTTTTTTCGTAGTTGTCGTCCGAACATCAAGTATAAAATAAACCCACCTAATGGAATGAAAAATAGTACGAGAATCCATGCCCATGTAGAAGTGGCATCTTTACGCTCTAAAAAAATTATGACCATTGCTGCCAAAATATTAACAAACATAATTAAAGGTACTAGATATCCAACATCGGTAAAAATACTCATTCCTACACCTGCCTTTACTATATTTGCGTAATACACTTAGTATAACTTACTTTATAAGTGGAAAGAAGATATGAAATTTGGTTGGTAAGCATGGAAAAGGATTACCTCCAAACAAGAACGAGGTAATCCAAAATCCATTTTGCCTTGTTGTATTGAAATAGTTGTATCGTTGCTTTCGCACAGAAAAAACCGTTGTCGCTGTCGCTACGCTTTCGCACAGAAAAAACCTTTGTTGCTGTCGCTACGCTTTCGCACAGAAAAAACCTTTGTTGCTGTCGCTACGCTTTCGCACAGAAAAAACCTTTGTTGCTGCCGCTTCGCTTTCGCACAGAAAAACACTTGTTGCTGAATGAAGATAAATGATTAGTAATGCTCCCATTGAAATAAAATATCAGAGAAATCCTTTTGGAGGAGCTTTTCTCGGTTAATAAAGAATTTCCCAACACCACTATCTGCCCACATAATACCGATTTCATCATTAGAGTCGATTTGGAGTAACAATACATCATATCGTTTAAGGAGCTGTGATTCGTGACGGATATCCTCCTCTATAAAATAGGCGTAACCGCCAATTTTAGCTCCAGCCCCTAAGAAGTGTTGTAAATAAATTTCCCGTAAATCAACATCTTCTGATGAAGGAATTAAGTCTGGTAAATAATGTGAGGCTCGATAATCTAAAGCGGAAACAGGTTCTTGAATCGGTTGAAATTGTAATGCTAATTCCTGACGAATAGGGAACTGATCGTCTGCTGCTTGTGCTAAAAACTCCTGACTAGGGGGTGTTGCTTCGAAATTTACGATAGGATAAAAACGTATTTTATAAAATTGCTGAAAAATATCCTCGTGATAATGATCAGCGTTCACGAAAATATTAGATGAAATAAAAAATTGCAGAATACCCTGAGATGGGAAATCCTTTAGAGGTGGCATTTCTGCAAAGTTAATTTGAGCTAATAGCCGCATAGGCTCGCCTGCAATATCTTTAGGATATGTCTGGTAATATGGTAAATAAGGTTCTCCAGCAAATTTACTTTCCGTTAACGTAGTTGATCGCTTATAGGGTGTGATAATCATTGCTGAAATTAGTGTTTCTTCAATGTCAAAACGAAACGATTCTAGCTCTTTTGGAAGAAAAAAATTTGTTATTTTGTTCATGCAGAGCCCTCCGGTAGTCCGTTCCAATATTCCTTGATGTGTTTTATTATGCTTTGAATTACTATTTAGTTACGGCTTTTTATCAACAAATTATTCAAGTCGTAAAGATTTATTTGATGCTTTAAAAATAAATATTAAACTAATTGAAACGACGGCTATTGCTGCTGAAGTATAATAGCCTAAACTAGATTGCATAGTAAATAGCCAAGTAAAGAATAGTGGACCTAGAATGCGTCCTAGGTTATCCATCGAATAGGAAAGACCTGCAGCAGTTCCGTATTGACCACCAGATTCTTTAGTTGAAAGAGATACAACGCATGTTCTTGCGAGTGCATTTCCTGCTGTGAAGACACAGAGGGCTAAACCGGCCATAAATAAGTTAGCTGTTAAAGTGAATAAAAGCATACCCATTGCTGTGACAATTTGTGCACCTATTAACCAAGTTGTCTCGCTTCCGTTTTTAATTCGTCTAACCACACCGCCTTGAATAGCTGCATCTACAAAGCCGCTAAACATAAACAAATAACCAATTTGTAATGGTGTAATTTGAATTCGATCAATTTGGAACAACTGGAAAGTCGCTTCCACTCCTGCCAGCATAAAAGTCACTAAAAATGAGAACATAAATAAATAGCGCACACGGTACTGCAACATTTTTGTAGCACCCTTTGGCATAATGGCACGTTTATTTGTATCTTTTCGTTTTGTAGGTTCTTTTAAAACGAAACTTGCATAAATAAATAATAGCGCAATTAGTGTTGCTGAAGCGATAAAGGGTAGTTGCAAGCTATAGTGTCCGAGCATACCACCAATTGCTGGACCAAAAATAAAACCGAGCCCGATGGACATACCCATGAGACCCATATATTTATTGCGATCCTCTTCACTCGACATATCTCCTACAAAGCCTGTTACAGCTGTATATAGTGCTCCCGAGAATAAACCACCCACAACGCGTGAGATGTATAACATTACTAAATTATTAATAAATAACGAGAAAATAACAAAGCTTAAGCTAAAACCTACAAGACCTATTAATATAAGTTGCTTACGACCTACCTTATCGGACAGCATACCCCAAAGAGGTGCAGTGAAAAAACTGGCGAGCGAATACACTGTAAGTAAGCCACCTACATGTATATTATCCCAATTTTGCTGAACTATAACCTCAGGTAAGACAGGTATAATAATTCCAAATCCAAGGTAGACGAGGAATTGGACAGACATTAATAATAAAATTGCCTTTTTCATACAGTCCCCTGCTTTCATACAATATTTTAGTATGTATATTCTACCTCTCTTCTTATTGTTATTACAAGAAAACGGAAGAATAAACAGTTTAAATACTTTGTTGATCATTCCCTAAAGTAGGGGAGGATATTTTGTTAAGATGTATACGAAGGTTTTATATAGCGAAGGCTGGGTGACTTCTTAAGGAAAGCTGTAAAATTGGAGCGAGCGAAGTGGAGGAAAGAGGCTGAACACTGTATAAAAAATGACAAACTGTTAACAATGTAATTATGTTGACACCAAAAATGAATGGCGAACTAACGTAAGTAACTAAATGGACTCATTCTATTTTTAATTTTTTGTATCGAATGTCGCATAGAGTATTAAATTATATCTAGGGTATACTTCTAGAGGGTATATCGGTATTTTATTTTATTAATGTTTAAATTTTGTTACTTAGTGGTAAATGGTTTAAAAGAGGAAAAATTTACATTGTAACAAAAATGAAAAATTTTAAAGCAAAGTTAAATGGTATGATAGAAAGAGATTAACTCGTCAGACATCATACGCGTGCAAAAATGAAACTTTTTTGGAAATAAAACGTTATATAAATTCGAGGAAAGATTGAGGTGGAATGTATGACAAAAGAAGTAGATTTGAAAAAGATTGTTTCGAATTTATCTAAGTTGGGTGTAACAGCCACTGTAACAAAGTCTCGACTTGAACTTTTAAAAGTGCTCACACCACCAACGCAAACACCGCAAGTTCAAGCTTAACTCGTTTTACAAATAAAAATGGGTAGTCTCTTTATGAGGCTACCCATTTTTTATATCCACAATTAATCGTCATCATCGTGAGTGGTAAACATGTAAGTACGGTAGTGGAAACGCATACTGAAGACAAGACCGATGGCTAGAGCGTTCCCCATCAATGAACTTCCCCCATAACTGATAAACGGTAGAGGAATTCCGGTAATAGGTAATAGCTGAATAGTCATACCGATATTTTCAAGTACATGGAATGTAATCATTGCAATAATACCAGAACATACA
Source organism: Lysinibacillus sp. NPDC056959 (assembly GCF_042674095.1). Classification (NCBI taxonomy): domain Bacteria; kingdom Bacillati; phylum Bacillota; class Bacilli; order Caryophanales; family Bacillaceae; genus Lysinibacillus; species Lysinibacillus sp. NPDC056959. Next base: position 16,902 of record NZ_JBHURE010000032.1, read on the forward strand.
TATGTTGAGAATGGATCTTTCAATAATAGGGTAGTTTTTGTTAAATGATAGATTAATAAAAAGAATAAACAAATAACGATACTAGCGCCAATAAAACCCCATTCTTCTCCGATAACTGTAAAAATAAAATCGGTATGATTTTCGGCAACGTAAACTTCACGACCGCGGTAGCCTTTACCGAAAATCTCACCTGAACCAATGGCATTCAAGGAAGTAATTAAATGGTATCCATCACTAGAAGAATATGAATATGGATCTAACCAAGAATAGATTCGAGCAAACTGATATGGTCTTAAGCCGAATGTGTTCTCTAAAAAACTTTGCATATGGAGTGCCATCCATAAAAAAGAACCACCTACTATTGCGCCACCTAAAAAAGTTGGTAAAATAATTTTCCATGATACACCTGCTACAATGACAACAGCAGCCGTAATGGCGAAGAATACTAAGGCTGAACCAAGGTCAGGCTGCTTCAGAATAAGGGCTAAAGGTAATAATAGTGTAGCAATGATTTTACCTAGCAATATGAAATCCGTTTTTATGGATTTAAAAGTATAAACTTCGTGGTGCTTACTAATAAGTCGAGCAAGTGCTAAAATGTAAAAGGTTTTCATAAACTCAGAAGGTTGAATATTTCCAAGTGGTGTATGATACCAGCTTTTTGCACCATTAATTTTTGCACCGATTTGTCCTGGACCTTCTGGCATGAAAATAAGCAGTACTAATAAGAAGATGCCTCCACCGTACATATACCAAGACAATTTTTTATATTGGTCAGGTTCAAAAAACATAACTACTCCAATAATTACTGAGCAAATGACGTACCATCGCAATTGTAAAGGAACATAGTTAACGCCGTACTGACCTGATGTTTGCGCCGACGAAATGGCTAACAAACTTATGACTAGAAAGCAAAGAAGTATAAAAGCGAGCGTCCAGTCAAAACGATTCGCGAAATTTCGTTTATTTTCCATACAAGCCACCTATATCAAAATAGTATCTCTTAATGAGTAAATTTGATTTAAATTAATTCCGATTCAATCTACTACCAAATATATATATGATGAATCCTCAAGAGGCGAATATTAAACCGAAAGTAGGGGGAGTAATATTTGCTTTTGGTTTAGAAAATCCTCTCAAATATTTGTAAGAAATGAATAGAATTATATTCGTTCTAAATGTGCTCATTCCGAGTAGTTAAAAAACATATATGCAATAGCATCTTTAACATTCATATTATAACGTAAAAAACACTTTTACGCCTGTGAATATTGTTATGACGATTATTAACATAAAATGTTTCAAAAAATTCAAGTTTAGTTTTATAATATAGTGAAGAATGGGGTGATGGTTGTGGCTAAAAAATTGAAGTCAGCTGACGATTTTATGTATCATATTTATGTTCATATGAATGAGGTCGATAAATTTGTTGTTTTTAGCGGGCTTAAATTCTCGCAATTTGTGGCTGCACTTGAACCACTGCATCACTTACTGTTATTGAAACATTCCTATGAAGATGGTTCCTTTAATATGCATACTCAGTTCGATTATATATCAGAAGAGGAAGTACCTCAGTTTGTAAAAAAAGCTACAGAATCCAAAGAATTATGTTGGATAGACTTTATGGATGAGAAGAGGCTAGACCAACTAACACCGATGGAACAAGGAGAGCTGCTTTACATAAGTCATAAAAAGGAACCGATTACTTCGCCATTTTTTAATAAATTACAAAATCGATTTGTCTATTATTCTTCAGATTTAGAGAAAATGACTAAAGTTTATTTTCGCCATTTAAGTGATTCCGATTTACTCCTTGCTAATGTTTTGAACAGTTTGATTCGTGAAAAGGAACGTAGCACTGGTTTTTGGCGACGGAAGGTGAAATCGAGTATTCCTGCTATTTCACCGGAATTTTTGCGTGCCTATCGTTCTTTTACTAAAGATGGGGCACTGTTATCATTGTATAGAATTGAAAAGCCTAAAGTAGCTTACGGTATCGAAATTCGCAATCTGTCAGAGTATTCCTATCCGGATGAGGTATGGGATGATTTAAAAAGTACAATTTTGAAAAATGAGCACGATGAATTGATTTATATTATTTAACTTCTTTCAGCGGATAAAAGGATGTTAACCTTAAATCATCGCATCCATGCGATAACGGCTAACTGTCCTGCGTCACGTAGGCCTAAGCACAAAGCTGATTCCTGACGCAATTATGCCCAGGCATAATTGATCTATTCATTTGTACGTAGAATGAATATACACTAAATCTCACCGTCAAAATTACGGTGAGATTTTTAACGTCATTCAGTAATTGTTTTGATGTTTTGCGTAGCGACAGCTACAGATGTTTTATGTAGCGAAAGCAAAGCGTCAGCTACAATTACGGCAAGGCGAAATTGATGTCATTTATAAAGACGTTTCATGATAAACTAATAGTACTCAAGAAGTATGTGGAGGGCACAAAAATGAAAAAAAGAATCGGTTTATTATACGGTGGAAAGTCAGCCGAGCATGAGGTGTCATTATCGACAGCACGTGCAGTCACGGGAGCTTTGAATTTCGAGGAGTATGAAGTATATCCGATTTTCATTACCCTTGAAGGGGAATGGCGCCGAGGTGAGCGTCTAAAAAAACCTGCAAGTACAATTGAAGAATTACAATTTGGTGATAATGCCAATATTTTAGAAAATAATATTACAGATTTTTTAATTGATAAAGATGGTAAATCTGTACAATTTGACGCAATTTTTCCATTACTTCACGGTACTAATGGTGAAGATGGAACTGTTCAAGGTTTACTTGAGGTTCTAAATCTACCTTATGTAGGAAATGGTGTTTTAGCATCAGCAACTGGCATGGATAAAGTAGTTATGAAACAATTATTTGAAATTGCCGGCTTACCACAAGTTCCATATACGTATTTCATTCGTAGTGAATGGGCTAATGAACAGGAGGCTATCCTCGCTCGTTGCGAAGAAAAACTGGATTGGCCGATGTTTGTGAAACCTGCAAACTTAGGATCAAGTGTTGGAATTAGCAAGGCAACAAATCGCGATGAATTAGTGAAGGCTATCGAAATAGCCTTACAGTATGATCGTAAAATTGTAATTGAGCAAGGTATAATCGCTCGTGAAATTGAACTTGCTGTGTTAGGAAATGACTTCCCGGAAGTTTCTGTACCTGGTGAAATTAAACCAGTCACTGACTTTTATGATTATGACTCCAAATATAAAGATGGCTCGACAGTCCTTATTATCCCAGCAGAGCTTACTGAGGATACAGTATCTAATTTACAGGAGCTAGCTAAACGTGCGTTCAAAGCTATTGATGGGAGCGGTTTAGTTCGTGCGGACTTTTTTGTGACGGCCGATAATAGCATTTATATTAACGAAGTGAATACAATGCCAGGTTTTACACCTGTAAGTATGTATCCGCTTCTTTGGCAACATACAAATGTAAGTTACCCAGAGCTTATTGATCGTCTGATTACTCTAGCAATTGAGCGTTTTGAAGAAAAACAACAGCTTCACTATAAAAAAGACTGAGTGGGATTATTGTGAAAAAAACATTAAAGCAGTTAGCTACATGGTTAAATGAAGAAGTACCAGCTTTTGGTGACACGGTTGTATCAGGAATTTCCATTGATACTAGAACAATTCAACAAGGGGATTTGTTTGTTCCATTTCGTGGTGAAAAGGCCAATGGTCATAAATTCGTTCTGCAGGCTATTGAAAAAGGAGCAGGAGCTTCTCTTTGGCAGAAGGATGAACCGAATCCACCTCAAGGTGTGCCATTACTCTTTGTAGATGATCCAGAGGTGGCGCTTCAGCAAATGGCACGTGCCTATCGCAGCGAGCATAAGGCGAAGTTTATTGGCATTACTGGTTCAAATGGTAAAACATCGACGAAAGATATTTTAGCAGGAACGCTAACACCATTTTTTAAAGTACAAAAGACAATCGGGAATTTTAATAATGAGCTAGGTTTACCTATTACGGTATTACAGCTAGATGAAGATACTGATGTTGCCGTACTTGAAATGGGTATGAGTGGTTTTGGTGAAATTGAGTTTTTAACGAAACTTGCTCGTCCACATATGACAGTGATTACAAACATTGGCGAGGCTCATATGCAAGATTTAGGCTCACGTGCAGGAATCGCTAAAGCCAAATTTGAAATAATCCAGGGAATGCAACCAGATGGAGTGCTGTTTTATGATGGAGATGAACCGCTACTACAAGAGTTAGTTGCGAAAGAGCAGCAGTTAAAAGCGGTGGCATTTGGCCTAGAGCACGGCACTCTATTGTATGCAGACAATATTGAAGCAACGGCTGATGGAAGTAGCTTCTCTACACATGGTGTGATAGAAGGAGATTTCTTTATTTCAGTTCTTGGGAAGCATCAAGTGAAAAATACATTAGTCGCGATGTTAATTTCACAACAGCTAGGTTTAAACGATGACCAAATTCGTGCATCCTTAAAACAAGTAACTCTTACGGATATGCGCATGCAGCAAGTGAATGGATCAAATGGGGCATTATTTATTAATGATGCTTACAATGCTGCACCAACTTCTGTAAAGGCGGCTATTCAATTTGTTGCATCGACAACGATTCGCCCAGAAAAATGGCTTGTGCTAGGTGATATGCTTGAACTTGGACCAAATGAAAAGCGTTTCCATGAAGATTTATCGAAGGATATTCATGCAGAAAAAATCGACTATGTATGTTTATTTGGCCCACGAATGGCTTATTTAAATGAAGTTTTAAAAGAGCGATTTGATGAGGACCATTTGTTGTATGCAGAGGATGATTATACGCCAATTATCGAAAAACTACAGCAAGCTAACGAGGAGTCTATCGTTTTACTCAAAGGCTCTCGTGGTATGAAGTTAGAAACGATCTTACGTGCATTTACGAAGTGATAAAACAAGGAGTCGGTGGGGCATTCTCTCACCGATTCTTTCTTTCATTTATCGACTTATATGAGTTACACATTTAGAGGTGAAAATAATGTCAGTAGGTGTGTTATGTATACATGGATTTTCAGGAGGACCTTATGAAGTAGAACCTTTTACTACCTATTTACGAACGCATACAAATTGGCTCATTGAAGAACCTACCTTGTCAGGGCATGGAGAAGAATTACAAATGCGTGGTTTCACTGCTAAGCATTGGTTAATGGATGCCGAGCTCGCTTTTCGTGCTCTTGCCAAAAAAGTAGATGAAGTAATAGTAGTTGGATTTTCAATGGGGGGCATTATAGCGCTTTATTTAGCCAAGCGGTATAAAGTGAAAAAGCTCGTATTACTAAGCGCTGCTGCCAAATATGTGAGTCCGAAGCAACTGGTCAAAGATTTTAAAATGCTGGCAACTGAGGCATACCATCGTAATTTGTCTAATAATGAGCTGTTTTTACGATACCGGCATAAGTTTAATCATGTGCCACTATCCGCAACGATAGAATTCATGAAGCTTGTTCGAATGGTGGAGCCGTATTATAAAGATATTAAAATTCCGGTGTATATTGTACAAGGGAAATTAGATGGAATTGTGCCCTATCATACTGCTCGCTTTTTATTTGATCAATTAACTTCAAACGAAAAAACCTTGTATTTATCTGATACTGGCAAGCATCATATTTGTTATGGCGAAGATTGCTCTGAATGGTTTTCTAACGTTTTGTCATTTTTAAAGAGTTCGTAAAGTAGTCAGATTATTACGACTCATGCGTTATCGTTGCATACGTTTTAATCCCATGTTAGACTAGTGTAAGCAATGGATACATTTTGTGCGAAGACTCTTCATATTTGATTGAAGAGTACTTTTTTTTGAACACAACGGTTTTATTCTAAAGTGAATAATTACGACAGAATCAAACCGCTCGGTAAAGACCGGGCTTTCCTTTTCATATAAGAGAGCTCTATGTGACCATCATATAGAGAAAATTTTTAAGTAACGGAAACGTTCCACAACACAGGCTCGAATTTGCCGACAACTTCATCTGAAAATGTAACCATTTGTCAACTTAAAAGCAGAAAAAGGAGATTGAGAAGTTTGACAAATTTTTCAGAATTAAATATTAGCGAATCTACATTACGTTCTGTAAAGCGTATGGGATTTGAAGAAGCAACACCAATCCAAGAAGGTACTATTCGTTTTGCGATTGAAGGCCGTGACGTATTAGGTCAAGCGCAAACAGGTACAGGTAAAACTGCCGCTTTCGGGATTCCACTTATCGAAAAAATTGACCCAAAAAACCCTAACATCCAAGCATTAGTAATTGCTCCAACTCGTGAATTAGCAATTCAAGTTTCTGAAGAGCTTTATAAAATTGGTTATGACAAACGTGTGAAATTATTATCAGTTTATGGTGGTCAGGAAATCGGCCGTCAAATTCGTGCGCTAAAAAATAAACCACAAATTATCGTTGGTACACCTGGCCGAATTATAGATCATATCAATCGTCGTACTTTAAAATTAGAAGATGTTCAAACATTAGTGCTTGATGAAGCAGATGAAATGTTAAACATGGGCTTTATTGATGATATTAATTCAATCTTAGAAAACGTCCCATCTGAACGTCAAACATTACTGTTCTCAGCAACAATGCCACCAGCAATTCGTAAAATTGCTGAAACATTTATGCGTGATCCAGAAATCGTAAAAATTAAAGCAAAAGAATTAACAGTTGATAACATCGATCAATATTTTGTGAAGTCTGCTGAGCGTGAAAAGTTCGATATTTTATCTCGTTTATTAAACGTTCACCAACCAGAACTTGCAATCATCTTTGGACGTACAAAACGCCGCGTGGATGAGCTTGCACAAGCGTTATCAATTCGTGGTTACCTTGCTGAAGGGATTCACGGTGATTTAAGCCAAGCAAAACGTATTTCAGTATTACGTCAATTTAAAGAAAATAAAATTGATATTCTTGTGGCAACAGATGTAGCTGCTCGTGGGCTTGATATTTCTGGTGTAACACATGTTTATAACTTCGATATTCCTCAAGATCCTGAGTCTTATGTTCACCGTATTGGTCGTACAGGCCGTGCAGGTAAATCAGGTCTTGCGGTAACGTTTGTAACGCCACGCGAAATGGGTTACTTACGTATCGTAGAAGAAACAACGAAAAAACGTATGACACCACTTCGTCCACCAACAACTGACGAAGCTTTAGTTGGTCAACAACGCTTAGCTGTAGAGACACTTGAAGGTCTTATTGCGAACAACGACTTAGGTGATTATCGTACACTTGCTACAGAATTACTTGAAAACCATGATGCAATCGATGTCGTAGCTGCAGCAATTCGTTCATTAACAAAAGAGCCAGATGACTCGCCAGTAACAATTACTGAAGAACGTCCATTACCAATGCGTCGTGAGCGTTCTGGCAATCGTGGCGGAGATCGTGGACGCGGTGGCAACCGTAGCTCTAACGGACGTCGTGATGGCGGACGTGGCGGAGATCGTCGTGGAGGACGCGGCGGAGATCGTCGAGAAGGCGGACGCCGTGATGGAGGTCGCCGTGAAGGTGGACAAGGTCGTTCACGTGCGCCACGTCGTCACGAAGATTAATTTTATCTTCATCAAAATGATAAAACCTTACAGTCAAAGTGGCTGTAAGGTTTTTTTAACTTCTTTAACGGATGGCCATATTAAAATACGAAGCGACAGCACGAGAACGCCAAGGTAAAATTGATAAAACTTTGAAACAAAAAGATAATTAGTTACGTATACATAAATAAGGAAAGAGAGGGATCGATTTTGAGATCAGAACCAATTCATAAGATTTCTAGGAAAGGGTTAACAGTGTGGCGTTTATATGGTGTATTGCAAACGATACTTCTTTTGATTATAGCGGCTTTAGTATGCTATGGCACTTATTATTTTGAATGGCCATCATTTATTTATTTCATTGCAGTTGTTGTAGTTATACTTAGTGCTATTCTATCTGCGTATCTATTTCCAAAAGTAAGATGGGAACGCTGGCGCTATGAGGTGCGTGAAAGTGAGATTGAAGTGCAACATGGTTTATTCGTTGTTAAACGTACGCTTATCCCAATGGTGCGTGTACAACATGTTGATACGACGCAAGGACCGATATTAAAAAAATATGGTTTAGGTAATATTTCAATATCAACGGCGGCAACTGTACATACGATTCCAGCCCTTGTAATGGAAGAGGCGGATGGACTTCGTGCACGTATATCGGAATTAGCAAGGGTGGCGGAAGATGATGTCTAAGGCAGTTAATCGATTACACCCAGTATCGGCTGTTATTTCAAGTGCAAAAGCATTAAAAAGTATGATTTTCCCGTTAATTGTTATTATTATAACGAATGGTTTTAACTTCTCGTTTAATTTCCATAGTGATAACTTTTGGCGAACTGTTTTCTTATTCGGTATATGGGGAGTAGGGGCTATACTTGCGCTTGTTAGTGGCATTGTTAAATGGCGTACCTTTGTATATTGGTTTGAAGATGGAGAATTACGTGTAAAATATGGCTTGTTCGTTAAAAAGAAACGTTACATCCCATTTGAGCGTATTCAAAGCTTAAATTACAATGAGGGTATTTTTCATCGACTATTTGGCCTAGTAAAGGTTCAAGTTGAAACTGCGGGAAGCAAGGATAGAAAGCCAGAGGTAGAGTTAACGGCAATTAGAAAGGATGCGGCAGATGCAATAGAGCTGGAAATGCGTCGCACGAAAAACAAAGCCAATGAACAGATGAATGATGACCAGATGAGTAATGAACAATCGCTAACCGAGGAAGTATTAGCGCCGATGATTTATCATATGTCGATACGTGATTTACTTATATTAGCCATAACTTCAGGAGGAATTGGGGTCGTTCTGTCTGGGGTAGCAGCATTTATCCCTCAGCTTTCAGATATAATCCCATATGAGGAAATTTTTAATGAGCTAGCTGACTTTGCGAAAATTGGTGCATTTTTAGTTGCACTAATAGTGATATTCAGCCTAATTGTGGCATGGTTTGTGTCATTTATTATTACATTGATCAATTATTATGATTATACAGTTCGAACTGAAGATGAAAAACTTATTATTACAAAAGGGCTACTGGAGAAAAAACGTATTACTTTACCGTTAAATCGAATTCAGGCGATTCGTATTGTAGAAAATCCATTGCGTCAATTATTTGGCTTTGCAACGGTTGTTGTTGAGAGTGCTGGGGGAAATGGTGGAGAGGGGAATGATAAAAAAATTGCGTTGTTCCCACTTATTCAGAAGCAGGATTGTTTGGAAACGTTAGAGCAGATCTTTCCGGATGTAAATTGGCGACCAGAACTTATTTATTCGCCAAATCGAGCTCGTCCATTTTTTTACCGAATTGATTTCATTTGGCTTGTACCTATAATTGGTGCATGTAGTTATTACTTTTATCCGTACGGACTGCTTTCGCTATTGTTAATTCCATTAACGATATTAATAGGTATTTGGCAACATAAAACAGCTGCTTATATGATAGATGGAAAGCAACTAACTATGCAATATCGTGTGTTCAGTCGTATTACATTTTTTATGGAGAAAAAACGAATTCAATCTATTGGGACTACCCAAACGTATTTCCAAAAAAGAAAGAATGTTATGTCTGTAAAAGCAACGGTAATGTCGGGCATGACTGGTATGACAGGGAATGTGCGAAATTTAGAGCAGCAGGATGCTGAAACTATAGTATCTTGGTACGAACATTGAATGCGAGAAAAAGGCTAGTCCTCACAATTAATGTGGGATTAGCTTTTTTTATGAATCATTTGTTAAAACATTAGAACAACAATATACGAATGAGTGACAAATATCGTGCTACTACGTTTATACTACGCTTTCGCACAAAAATATTGTGTTGATCCAAGTGGCTAATCGCATGCTCTTAGAAAAGTACATAGTCAAAAAGGAAGTTAGGGACACATGATGATGATAATCCTTTTTTACCTATAAATTTCCAAATATTCTGTTTATAATAAAATTAATCAAACAAAAGGGGGCGTAATAGAAAGAGTAGAGGATGTAGCTACAATGCAACAAAACGTGAATAATAATGGCCTACAAACGGGGGCTATTGGGGAAGTTTGTGGGAGTGGCATCATCAAGTGAATTAGGGCATAAATGGACAAGTGTTAATACGGTTTTATTTGGGGATAAAATGAAAAAAGAATATAACACTAGCGTAAAAATAAAAGGAGCAATCCTCGATGAAAGCTTATCATCAGAGAATGGCTCCACTTTGTAACTATTACTTACCCGCCATCTTTTGTTTACGCCAGCTTAAAATTCTTCTTGGGTGTAAGTAGATGAGTCCAAGGAGGAACCCTGTTACTAAACCGCCCAAGTGAGCATAGACATTCACATTCGGCTGTAAAAAAGTCATAATAACACTTATCACAATGATTGGTAAAATAAGTTTTCGAAGCATCGGCATTGTACGGCGTGTGTAGTAGACAAGTGCTCCGAAGGCACCAAATATTCCAAAAACAGCTCCACTTGCACCGAGACTTGCATAGCTACTATCATATAGAAGGTAGGTTGCCATGTCGCCTACAATACCGGACAATAAATAGATTGTAATAAAACGCGCCTTACCTGCAATTTTTTCAAGCTCTGGTCCGAATAAATACAGTGAAAACATATTAAAGAAAACGTGCAAAAAATCAGCATGTAAAAACATTGCGGAAAAAACACGCCACCATTCACCTGTTTGAACAAGGAAGTTCACTTGGATTCCGTAATTCAGTACTTGGTCACCTATTTCAGGTAAAATAGTTATTACATAAATAATTAAATTAACCGCTATTAATGTTGAAACAATAGGATAATACTTTGTATATTGCTTGAAATTTTCTGTTCTACTAAACATAACTCCACCTCAATTTACAATCATTATACATGGCTTTTTAGAAATAGGAAAAGGAGAAGTTCAAATGATTAAAGGAATTGGTCTCGATATTGTAGAAATTGACCGTATTATTAAAGCAATGGGGAGAACAAATAAATTTAAAGACCGCATTTTATCTGAAAGGGAAAGAGCTTTGTTTGATGCACATACAGAAACTCGTAGAATAGAATTTTTGGCCGGACGATTTGCTGTAAAAGAAGCATTTTCGAAGGCATTAGGAACTGGTATTGGTGAAGAATGTAAGCTTCATGATGTTGAAGTTTTAAGAGGGGAAGCTGGTAATCCTGTTTTATATTTTAAAGGAGAGCTTGTAAATGGATTTGTAAGCATTACACACTCAAAACAATACGCAGCAGCACAAGTAATATTATTACAATAAAAAATGTAAAACAAGCTTTCGCCATATAAAGTAAAAGGGCTCATTATTAAAAGTTGCGGAAGACATTTATTAAAACTATAAGTTGATTTCCGTCTCGACTGACGCCCTAGGAAAGTGCCTAGTCGGAGCAGAAATCAACTACTCTATCGTGATAGCTATTAAAACGCAAATAAATTTCTGAGTGAAGATAAATATATTGCCCATGTTCAAATGACATAACTGACAAATACGGTTCATATATTGTCGTAGTGGATTTGAAAGAAGGAAAGGGTGAAAGCGTGGGCAACCGAATAGTTAAATGGCTCGTCTTACTTTGTACGATATTACTTCTATCGGCATGTGGTACAGACTCACAGGAAAAAGTGTTAAAGAAAGTTAATGGGAAATGGGCAGAGACCAATGGTTATGAGTTAAATGCTACGATGGAGATTAAATCTGGTGGGGATCCAAAAAAATATGATGTAACTGTTTGGCATACGAAACCTGATTTCTATCGAGTGGAAGTTGTAGAAAGTGGGAAAGATGTTTCTCAAATGATAGTGCGAAATGCAGATGGCGTTTTTGTTGTTACACCTACATTAAACAAAATGTATAAATTCCAAAGTGATTGGCCAAAGAAAAATAGTCAGGCCTATTTAATAGGTGCACTAGCAGAAGATTTAGCTCAAGATAAAAATTTAGTCATGAAAGAAGAGGACAAAGCATATATATTTGAAGCGGCTACTAGAAATAGCTATAAAAATAGTATGCCTCATCAAGTTATAACAGTCGATAAGAAAACAATGCTTCCAACTTCCGTAGTAATTATGAATGATGTAAAAGAAGAGCAAATTCGTATCACATTTAAAAATATTAAATTAGGTGTTCAACATGCGGCTAAAGAGTATGCGGTTGAGCAATTTACAGAAAAAGATGAACCAAAAGGGGAAAACGCTACATCGCCAGAAAAAGATAATAAGGAAGAAAAGGATAAAGGCGATAAAGAGAGCAATAATACTCCGGATGGAAATGATGGGGAACAAGCAGTAAGTGCAGAAGCCGAAAATACAAAGTTCCAAACACATTACCCTGTTGTAAGTTTAGGAAATACAAAGATGGTGGGTGAGAAAGTCATGCAAGAGGGTGGCATGGAGCGTGTTATCTTAACATTCGACGGTGACAAGCCATTTACAGTTATGCAACAACCAGTTACGAAACAGACTTCAATGTTGCCAGTATCATCGCCTGGTGATCCTGTAGATTTAGGCTTTACAATTGGAGCTATTACAGATACATCTATTAGCTGGGAAAAGGATGGCGTCGAATTCTTTGTAGCATCTAGTAAATTGACTCGTGAAGAAATGGTGCAAGTTGCCACTTCTATGACGATAGGTAGTATGAAATAATTACTCTAGCTACAGCTTTTCTAAATGGAAAGCTGTAGCTGATTAAGAAAAATAGTGCAGTTTTGATGAATATTAACACTGTTTAGAAAGTGTTAAGTCATATATGATAAAAGTTATGTAGAAAATTAGTCTAAAATAGAATAACTTATGGTAAAACTGTAGAGCAAAAGTGATTTAATCAATACATATTGTTTTAATAAAATATAAAGAGGGTATTCTAATGGAGATACAGCAGTATTTTAGACCAACCAAAGCAATTGTAGACTTACAAGCAATTCAAAAAAACGTAAAAAATTTGAAAAAGCTACTTCAACCAAATGTTCAAATTATAGCTGTCGTAAAAGCAAATGCATACGGTCATGGAGATATAGCCGTTGCAAAAGCGGCACTCGAGGCAGGGGCAACAATACTTGCTGTGGCAACGCCCGATGAAGCATTACATATTCGAGCGCATTTTGAAGAACCGGACATACTATTATTAGGTGCCTCTCCAATTTCGTTTGTGCCATACGCTGCCAAGCAGCGCATAATTCTTACGGCGTTTGCTAGTGAATGGGTACAGCAAGCTGCTCCGTTCATAGCTAATGAAGTAAACCCTTTACGACTACATATAAAAGTAGATAGTGGAATGGGCAGAATTGGCGTTCGTTCAGAACAAGAATTATTGGAACTATATCAAACAATAAAGAATACAATAAATGTAGAGCTTGATGGGATATTTACACATTTTGCGACTGCAGATGAAGAAGATGCCTCTTACTTCGATAGACAAGTGCAATTTTTTGAGAAATGTGTGTCAGTATTGCCTGAAAAGCCTAGACTTGTTCATGCATCAAATACAGCTACATCATTAGTGAAAGATACACATTTACAATTTGACGCTGTCAGATATGGTATTTCAATGTATGGATTATCACCATCGCCTTATGTAGAAGGTATTTTACCATTTTCGTTACAGCCAGCGTTTTCACTTGAGAGTGAGCTTGTTCATGTAAAACAGTTACAAGCAGGTGATTCAGTAGGCTATGGCGCTACTTTTACGGCCCCAGCGGATATGTGGATTGGAACGATACCAATAGGCTATGCTGACGGAGTGATTCGTAAATTAGGCGGACAAGAAGTACTAATTGATGGTCAAAGAATGCAGATTGTCGGACGAATTTGTATGGACCAATGTATGGTTGCCTTGCCAAAAGCATATGCTATAGGTGAGAAAGTAACACTCATTGGTCATCAAGGACAGGATGTTATTTCAATGAATGAATGGGCAGCGAAGCTTGAAACCATTAATTATGAAGTACCATGCATTATTACAGCGAGGGTTCCTAGATTATACATTTAACTCTAAATTAAAATCGGGATCAATCATGCCGAGGCATAAATGATTTTAGGACAAATGAATTTTTTATTCGAGCAACTAAACAACTTGGTGAATAACTACTTACTAATCAATATGTTAAATTACCGGGTAGATGAGCCAATCATAATTTGTGACATATTGCAAGGTGAATAAATCGGCATTTACCTTCGACAACCTACATATTTTTACAACTTGGACTTTAAATTGTCAGATATTTTGTCATTTCGTGTCTTTTCAACGATATCTTTCAATGGTAGAATGGGTAGTAATGAAAAGTGGATGGTTCCGTTGGAGGTGCTTGCTGTGTACGAGAAAAAGTTAAGAGAAGCTACAATTGCTGTTCAGGACAGACTATTTCTACAAACAAAGGAAGTAATTGAGAGTGAATCTTTTGCGCGTATTTTGTCGCGCAAAGTTTTAATGCAGGAGCAACCAAATCAAATACGGGAAGCTATGATGAAAGGATATGTTGAAATGTCTCATATAAATCTGAGTATTGCAAGTGAATGCTTGCATGCAGAATATGAAGCACAACATACAGTGGAGCGTCTCGTTAGCGGGGGATGACACTTTGAATGTAAAACGTGGTGACGTTTTTTTTGCAGATTTATCGCCGGTAGTTGGGTCCGAGCAAGGGGGCACTAGGCCGGTGCTGATTATTCAAAATGATATTGGAAATCGATTTAGTCCGACTGTCATCATCGCAGCTATTACTGCACAGATTCAGAAAGCAAAATTACCGACGCACGTCGAAATTAATGCTGAAAAGTATGGTTTTGAACGTGACTCGGTTATTCTGCTCGAGCAAGTGCGGACGATTGATAAGTCAAGATTGACGGATCGTATTACACAACTTGACCATGCGTTGATGGAGAAAGTTGATGGTGCATTGATGATTAGTTTAGGGCTTGTTAAATTTTGATATACATATGTGTATAGCGGCATCGAGATGTTTTCATCTCGATGCTTTTTTGTATTGTTCCCCTAAAATACTTATTAAAACCGCTATTCAAAAATGGTGCTTATAGATTTGAGGTATATTCAAGATATAAAATTAGCATCGATTTTTGAAAAAGCATTGAGAAGTTTAAGGAAATATACATAGAATTTCACCTTCATTCAGCAACAAGTGTTTTTCTGTGCGAAAGCGAAGCGGCAGCAACAAGTGTTTTCCTGTGCGAAAGTAAAACTGCAGCAATAAAATTTTTTCTGTGAAATACAAACTTAGCGACAGCAACCATTTCGCTGAGGTAAAATCTTTAATATAATTAAAATATTTAAAGTATTTAGTTAAGTGGGTCAAAAAGTGTAAGAGTATAACTCCGAAAGGAATTGGGGGGACAGCAGTGACAATTAAGTCTTCGGTTGAGATTATTACTGAGTGGGATATAGTAGCAGCAAGACAACTGGGGCGTGACGAAGCAAAAGCGCTTGGATTTGACACTGTTGATCAGGCTCGAATCACCACAGCTATAAGCGAATTAGCTAGAAACATATATTTATATGCAAGGATAGGTGTCATTGAAATTGAAAAATTTGAGTCAGTTACAGAGAAAAAAATAATTGTTATTGCAACGGATCAAGGACCAGGAATAGAGGATGTTCGGAAAGTGATGGAGGATGGTTACTCTACTTCAGGGGGGCTAGGTGCAGGTTTACCAGGCGTTAATCGATTGATGGACAGTATGAATATTCAATCGGTTATTGGTGAAGGAACAACGATAAGAGCTGAAAAATGGCTGCGTTAGGATGTGGAGTTGTTGGATCGATTAGAATCTCAATATAAAAAGATTTTGTCAGATTATATGACTGATCAAACTGAAAAGAATTTGTATATTGCTCAAAATTTCACTCGTCAGTTAATCCAAAATAATATATCTCCAGAGGATGTTGTAAGTATTCATAAAAACGCAGTTGAAAAGCTTTTTCCACGTAGAATGAGTGAAGAACAGCTTGCATATGATTTTCTTATCGAAGTGATGGTGCATTATGGAATGGCTCATAGGGAGCACCAAAGCTTATTACAAAAACAGGCTGAGTATGAGATAGAAATGAAAATTGCTACAAGTATCCAGAGTACATTACTTAAAACAGAGGTACCACAACTTTTAAATATCGATATAGGAATGATATCTATTCCAATCCGGAAAATGAATGGGGATTATGTCCATTTTTTATATAATCGAGATGATTATTTGAGTGTAGCTGTGACAGATGTGGTAGGTAAAGGTGTTCCAGCCGCATTATGCATGTCTATGGTAAAATATGGTTTAGAAGCATTGGATTATGCATATAGAGATCCTTCATATGTATTAGAGGTCATTAATCGAGTAATTGAAAAGAGTGTAGACGACAGTATGTTTGTGTCTATGTTCTACGGTTGTTTGGATATGCGAAAAAGCACTTTTTCTTATGCTTCTGCAGGTCACGAGCCAGCTCTTCATTACAGTGCTATGCGTGATCAATTTATCCCTTTGGAATCAACGGGATTATTATTAGGGGTGTTGCCAGAAACGAAATATTCTTATAACGAAATTACTTTGGAAGAAAACGACATCGTAATCATGATGACGGATGGTGTTACTGAATTCAGATTGCTGGATGAATTGAATGCACGAGAGGTCATTACATCATTAATATTTGAAAATAAATACTTGTCAGCCCAAGAATTATGTAATCTTCTTTATAAGCAAATTGAAAAAATACAGGATTTTAAACTATCAGATGATTTTACAATTGCAATTATAAAAAAATAGTTTTTTAGGTTTGACTTTTAATAATTACGGGAATAGAAAATTAGTCTAACAAATTGGTGGAGGTATGCTGTATGGACATGGCGATACACTTTAAAGAACTTGATAATAAACTATACGGATTTGTAGAGGGTGAAATAGATACTTTTACTGCTTCAGGACTCAGGGAAGAATTAGAGGCAGTGAAAATTACTGAGGGATTAGAAATAGTACTAAATTTATCAAAAGTTAATTATATGGATAGTACAGGGCTTGGTATCTTTGTAGCCTTTTATAAAAGAACACTACGCGAAAATGGTAAAGTTAAATTAGTTGGTTTATCGAATAGATTACAAAGGTTGTTTGAAATTACTGGTTTAAGCGATTTAATGGATATTGAGACTGATAAAAAGGTGGAATTACGAAAATGAAGGAATTTGATTATATTGAGATAAGGGTTCCTGCAAAACCGCAATTTGTCAGTGTGATTCGATTGACGGTTTCTGGCTTAGCTAGTCGAGTTGGATTTAATTACGATGATATTGAAGATTTAAAAATTGCTGCAAGTGAAGCGGTAACAAATGTTGTACATCATGCATATAAGGACGAAGAAGAGGGAGAAATCGTCATTGGATGCGCTTTGTATGAAAATAAACTAGAAATGATGATTGCAGATTACGGTAATAGTTTTAATTTTGAGGAGATAAAATCGAAAATCGGTCCGTATCATCCTGAAGAGAGTATTGCAGGTCTTCGCGAAGGTGGTTTAGGGCTTTATTTAATGGAAACTTTGATGGATGAGGTGATGATAAATAACGATGGTGGCGTAACTGTTTTCATGACTAAGTATGTCGCTAGAGAGCAGGTGGAGAAAAATGTCGAAAGAATCACTACCTAAATCTTCGTCTAAGGAAGATATACTAAGGTGGATTGCACTGTACCAATCAACGGAAGATGATGAAGCTCAAACAAATTTAGTGATTCATTATCGATATTTAGTAGAATCCATTGCACGTAAATATTCGAATGGTAAATCTAGTTATGATGATATTACTCAAGTAGGTATGCTGGGGTTGCTAGGTGCAATAAGACGTTTTAATCCTGATGTTGGTCGAAGTTTTGAAGCTTTTGCTGTTCCAACGATTGTTGGAGAAATTAAGCGCTTTTTACGTGATAAGACTTGGGATGTTCATGTGCCAAGACGGATAAAAGAATTAGGACCACGAATTAAAACAACAGTTGAAGCGTTGACAGTTGAGTTGCAACGTTCTCCGTCTATTAAGGAAATTGCGGATCAATTAGAAGTAGAAGAAGAAGAAGTGTTAGAGGCTATGGAGATGAGCCGTAGTTACCATGCTCTTTCTATGGATCATTCAATAGAGTCGGATTCTGACGGTAGTACAGTAACGTTATTTGATATTATGGGTAAAGAAGATGACGGCTATGAAATAACTAATAAAAGAATGGTTGTTTCTGAAGCAATGAGTATTTTAGATGAGAGAGAAAGACAAATCATTCAGCTTACATATTTAGAGCAACTCACTCAAAAAGAAGTTGGGGAACGATTAGGGGTTTCTCAAATGCATGTATCTAGAATACAAAGGAAGGCAATAAAAAAATTACAAGAAGCTATCTTAGTAAGAGATGGTGTCTCGCTTTAAAAATTTTTAGCGAGAGGGGCTTTCCTGTTGTTGTTGTTGTTGTTGCAAATACAAGCAATAGTAAGAGCTTTGCAGGAAGTGCTAGCGAAAACAGTCTCTTCGTATTGAATAAAATAGTTTACTCTTCCGTTAGAGTAGACTATTTTTTTGCATTTTTAGTAAAGTGTAATGGTAAAATGAAAAGAAAAAAGGTAGTGATGATGTGGAACAAAAGCAAATGTTACAGCTCATTGCAAAGGATGTAGCTGTTAAGCCGGGTCAAGCTGAGGCTGTTATTAAATTATTAGAAGAAGGAAATACAGTGCCGTTCATTGCACGTTACCGAAAAGAAGCTACTGGGTCTCTTGATGAAGTGCAGATTAAAGCTGTGGAGGATCGATATCACTACATACAGCAGCTTGAGCAACGCAAAGAAGAGGTTATACGATTAATTCAGGAACAAGATAAACTAACGCCTGAATTAGAAAAAGCGATTCAAGCAGCAACTGTTTTACAACGTGTAGAGGATTTATATAGACCGTATAAACAAAAACGCCGAACAAAGGCGACAATAGCGAAAGAGAAAGGGTTAGAATCTCTTGCAGATCTTCTATTAGAGTATCGTAATGATGCTTTAGAGAAATTAGCAATGGCCTTCGTAGATGAGGAGAAAGTTGCTAATGTAGAGGATGCATTAGCTGGGGCACGAGATATTTTGGCAGAGCGCTTTGCCGATGACGCGGCAATCCGTGAAAAAATTCGTACGTATTCATGGAAAGATGGAGTACTCGCTACAAGTGTGAAGGATGCAGATGCAGACGAAAAAAACGTGTTTGAAATGTATTATGAATATGAAGAACCTGTAAATCGTATTGTCCCACACCGTATTTTAGCTGTAAATCGTGGTGAGAAAGAAGAAATCTTAAAAGTAGCAATTCAAGTACCGATAGATCGAGTATTGATGATTATGTGGAAGGAGTGGATTCCGGCTACAGGTTCCTCTCCAGCAATTCCTGAAGTAAAGCTAGCGATCGAGGATTCGTACAAGCGTCTAATTCAGCCTTCTATAGAACGAGAGTTACGAAATGAATTAACAGAAAAAGCAGAGATGCAGGCTATTCATATTTTCTCTGAGAACTTACGTAATCTATTATTACAGCCTCCAATGAAAGGGAAGTATGTATTAGGAGTTGATCCAGCGTACCGTACAGGCTGTAAGCTAGCTGTTGTAGATGAAACTGGGAAAATGCTTGAGGTTACAGCCATTTATCCACATCCTCCAAAACCAGATGTAGGAAAATCAAAAGCAGTTGTGAAAGAAATTTTAGCAAAATACCCAATTACTATAATTGCTATTGGTAATGGTACTGCCTCACGCGAAACAGAACAATTTATAGCTGATGTATTGAATGAACTTGAAACAGATATTGCCTATGTGATCGTCAATGAAGCGGGAGCTTCTGTTTATTCAGCATCCGAAGTTGCCCGTACAGAGTTTCCGGATTTACAGGTAGAACAGCGTAGTGCCGTTTCTATTGCACGTCGCTTGCAAGATCCGCTGTCGGAGTTAGTGAAAATTGAGCCAAAAGCAGTTGGGGTAGGCCAATATCAGCATGATGTCTCTCAAAAGAAATTGAATGAGTCCTTAACATTTATAGTAGAGACGGCTGTAAACCAAGTTGGTGTTGATGTTAATACAGCCTCAGCTTCTTTACTACAATACGTTTCTGGATTATCTAAAACGGTTGCGGAGAATATCGTGAAGGTGCGAGAGGAAAATGGACAATTTACTACTCGTGCTCAACTAAAGAAAATTCCACGACTTGGTGCCAAAACGTATGAACAAGCAATAGGTTTCTTACGTGTGCAAGGAGCCAAAAATGCATTCGATGCTACGGGCATTCACCCTGAAAGCTATAGTGTAGCAGAGCAGATTTTAGAGGTTGTACAAATTGATAAAAAAGAGCTAGGGACGCAAAAGGCCGAGGAAGCCATTGCAAAACTAGATCAAGAAAAATTAAGTGGCATTTTAGATGTTGGAGTAATCACAATAAAGGATATTGTGGATACATTAATGAAGCCAAGCCGCGATCCACGTGATGCATTCCCTCAGCCTTTACTGAAAACAGATGTATTGAAAATGGAAGATTTACAAGTTGGGATGGAATTACAAGGTACAGTGAGAAATGTAGTTGATTTCGGAGCATTTGTAGATATTGGAGTGAAGCAGGACGGGCTTGTGCATATTTCTAAATTACAAAAAAAACGTATTAAACATCCATTAGAGGTTGTTGCACTCGGTGATATTGTGACGGTTTGGGTAGAACAAATAGATGTCAATAAAGGGCGCATATCATTAACGATGCTGCCTCCTAAAGATCAAACTATCGAAGCGTAATTAAGTGAAACTTTAATCAGCGGGGATTCTCTCGAGCCCTGTTGATTATTAATCTTCACCAATCAGGCTATTACGGGCAGTTAATGTCCCACCTAATTTCTAGCCCTTGCTATGATTGTACTT
>NZ_JBHURE010000032.1:37941-39974 GCF_042674095.1 Lysinibacillus sp. NPDC056959
TCTCTCGAGCCCTGTTGATTATTAATCTTCACCAATCAGGCTATTACGGGCAGTTAATGTCCCACCTAATTTCTAGCCCTTGCTATGATTGTACTTAATGCTATGTTTCGATACAGATAAATTACTGCCCGTTATAGCGGGATAAAGTGAAACTATAATCAGCGAGGATTCTCTTCATCCTCGCTGATTATTAGTCTTCACCAATCGGGCTATTACGGGCAGTTAATGTCCCACCTAATTTCTAGCCCTTGCTATGATTGTACTAATGCTATGTTTCGATACAGATAAATTACTGCCCGTTATAGCGGGATAAAGTGAAACTATAATCAGCGGGGATTCTCTTCATCCTCGCTGATTATTAGTCTTCACCAATCGGGCTATTACGGGCAGTTAATCTCCCACCTAATTTCTAGCCCTTGCTATGATTGTACTAATGCTATGTTTCGATACAGATAAATTACTGCCCGTTATAGCGGGATAAAATTTACCACACTGTCTATACTATACAGTGTGGTATTCTTGTTGTTAGAGGTGATATAGATATGAACAATGAGGAACTTCAACACCTTGTTAGTCGAATATCATTAGATAGTTTCCAGAAGCCGTTTATGCATCGAGCATATTTTAATTCAAGGTTACGTTCAACAGGTGGACGTTATCTATTACAATCGCATAATATTGAAGTTAACCCAAAAGCATATGAATTGTATGGTATTAGTGAAGTAGAAGGGATAGTTCGACACGAATTATGTCATTATCATTTACATTTGGAAGGCAAAGGGTATCAGCATCGAGACAAAGATTTTCGAGAGCTATTAGTAAAAGTGAATGCTCCTCGTTTTTGTGCAGTATTACAAATCCCTAAGACAGCTTCCAAAAAACAACGTCGACTGTATACATATACATGTGTAAAATGCCAACAATCTTATGTAAGAAAAATTAGAATGAATGTGGAGAAATACTGCTGTAGCAAGTGTTTAGGACGTTTGAAACTAATAGAATAAAAAAATAATGAAAAAGGGTTGACGTTTACTGCAGATGTCCCTATAATAGTAAAAGTCGACAAGATAACGACGACGAAACATGTGAATTATTCCGAAGTAGCTCAGTTGGTAGTAGCACCTGACTGTTAATCAGGTTGTCGCAGGTTCGAGTCCTGCCTTCGGAGCCATGGCCCCTTGGTCAAGTGGTTAAGACACCGCCCTTTCACGGCGGTAACACGGGTTCGAATCCCGTAGGGGTCATTTCATTATTTTAATTTATGAAAATATAGTAACATTGGTCCCGTGGTGTAGCGGTTAACATGCCTGCCTGTCACGCAGGAGATCGCCGGTTCGATCCCGGTCGGGACCGCCACTTATTGGGGTATAGCCAAGCGGTAAGGCAACGGATTTTGATTCCGTCATGCCTAGGTTCGAATCCTAGTACCCCAGCCATTCATTTCTTAATACGAGCCATTAGCTCAGTTGGTAGAGCATCTGACTTTTAATCAGAGGGTCGAAGGTTCGAGTCCTTCATGGCTCATCTCTTTAAGAAAAAAAGTTGACTTTTCAGATTATCGTAGTACAATGAGAAAGTTACTAATCGAATGCGGTCGTGGCGGAACGGCAGACGCGCTAGGTTGAGGGCCTAGTGGGGGCAACCCCGTGGAGGTTCAAGTCCTCTCGGCCGCACCAAGTCAATTTATCAAATATATGCGCCCGTAGCTCAATTGGATAGAGCGTCTGACTACGGATCAGAAGGTTATGGGTTCGACTCCTGTCGGGCGCGCCATTTTAAATAAATATTATTCATATTGCGGGTGTAGTTTAATGGTAAAACCTCAGCCTTCCAAGCTGATGTCGTGAGTTCGATTCTCATCACCCGCTCCAAAAAACTTATTGACATTCATATTTTTCGTATAGTATGATGTAGAAGTTGTCGCTTAGAAGCGACGTTATGAACCTTGAAAACTGAACAAGCAAAACGTAATCAATAAAGTTTTTAGTAGCTAACCTTGAGTTAGTGAACGAAACAAAATTTTGGACATCAAA
>NZ_JBHURE010000033.1:0-39141 GCF_042674095.1 Lysinibacillus sp. NPDC056959
ATATATTTACATTTAATATTATAAATGTTATTGTTTACAATGTAATACAATAATATTTATAAAAGGAGAGATTTACTTTTATATTCTCGCTAATACATATTTAAATATAGAAGTCAATCTCGGATAAATTAAAAGGAGGTTAAAATTATGTCAATTAAGTTGGATAGTAAACAGCAGGAAGAAATATTTCAAAATTTAAAATCGCAAGGAATTTCAGGTGAGTCATTGGATATTTCAGGAGAAATTTCTCTTCAACCCTCAAGGTCTGGTACTTTTACAACACTAGCAATAGGTGAAGAACATCCTTGGTGGCCATAGGAAAAAGTAAGACAAATAGACTCATGTCTATTTGTCTTACTTTTTATTAAGTATAAGCCATGATTTTTTCATCACTCGAAAAACGGATTAAACCGTTAATATATTACATTTATAGAGGGCGGAGAGAATATGACTATATGTATTGTTAACCCAATGAATGATATACATTGTAACTATATGATTTTGAAGTTAAAAGAACGGGAGATTCCCTTTATAGAATTAGGACCCTTAGAAAAAAACGAATATACTTTCCAAGATGGGAAATTATTTTATAATAGGACATTTATTGATTTCGAATCAATCTCTTCTGTTTACATACATGGTAATATGAGCTTTTTACCTAAGAACTTAAAAGATTCTTATGTTGATACTTATAATGAACAAATCTTATTTAAAGCCAAAATAGAAAATTTAAGCACATGGTTAAAAATATTACAAGATAAGGGGGCTACTTTAATAAATCCTCCAGTGGATAATACAAAGTACTATCAGTTATTCCGTCTTATAGATGCTCAAATCCCAATTCCACAAACATGTATTACAAATTCATACTATGAACTACAAAATTTTGTTAGTAAAGTAGGACAAGTAATATTTAAACCTCTAACAGGCGGAGAACATTGCAGGGAAGTCAATCAATTTGTACTAGATTCTTTAAGAAATCAACAATCAGAGCCCATTATTTTTCAGGAATATATAAAAGGCTCAGATATTAGAGTCTATTTATTAAATGGAGAAATATTATCCTCACATATCTTAGAAAATAATAAAAACTATCTTGATTATAGGGAAAACCCTGCATTTTCTACAGATGAATTTCAGTATATACCAATAAATCTTCCTGAACATGTGATTAAATTTTGTAAAGATGCTGCAAATATACTAAACCTCTCTTTTACGGGTATTGATATAAAGGTAGATGAAAAGGGTAACTATTATTTAATTGAATGTAATAGTATGCCCATTTATATTGATGCTGAAATTAAATTGAAAATATCTATTACAGATAAAATAATTGATGCTTTAACAGGTTCGAAATCTAAAAATTCTATCTTGTTAAACAATCCAACATTGCATTTTAAAAATAATAATGAGTATAAACGTGAAATTAGTTTATTTGATTATCAGAGTATTTTCTTAATGAATTATAAAAAAAATAAAATGAAAAATCCGGATGTAATCGTTCCTTTAAATGAAAAACAATTAGAAGATATTAAAAATATTGATAAATATAAAGATTCGAAATACATGATTATATCATTAGATAATAATGAATTGAAAGTAAGCGGATTTATATAATTATATCTAATGTCTTCTAGATTAACTTTTTTATAACACTATCTGTTATTATTTCAAGGAATTTAATACTTTTCAAAAGTAGAAATTTCTATTTTTGAAACACAAAGAGCGCCTCCCAAGGTAAATCCCGTCTTTTTTGGTGGGAGTCGGGGGGCGGTTTTCAGCCACTCTTTTCAGGCTGAAAATAAGATGATTGCTGCGGCTTGCGTCCTGTGCTTTATGGATTACCTTAATAGCAGTGATACATGGTCTTTTGTTGATGAGCCAATAGAGTAAAGGCTTTTAATGGATAAATATCTTTTAACTCTTTAGTTAATAATGGTTTTGAAATTTAAATTAAACTATATGAAGGACGGGATGCCCATTGATTTCAGTTTTAATTGTTGATGATCATCCAATTATTTTAAAAGGCACAAAAATGCTGTTTAATGAATTAGATGATTTTTATATCGAAACAGAAACGAATGCTGAACAAGTTTTGGATAGAATACAAAAAGAAGCATTTCATGTATATTTAATTGATATAAATATGGCTAAAAAAAACGGTATTGAGCTTGCGAAAGATATTAAAGCGATTCAAGAACATGCAATTGTCATATTATATACCGGTGAAGATATTCATTCTTATTATTCATTGCTAATTGAAAAAAAAGTAGATGGTATTCTTTCAAAAACTGCTCCAATTGAGCAAGTGATCTGTACAATTCGTTCAATTGTTGTAGGAAACATAGTTATCCCTATAGATTTTGTAGACTATATTAACAAAAAAATGAAAAATAGATATGACAGCATCAAACTTACAAATAAAGAAATTCAGCTAATTAAGATGTTAATGGATGGGAATACAAATAAGAAAATCGCAGCGAGATTTAATGTTACTCAACGAACTGTAGAACGGTATTTAACTCAGTTATTTAGCCTGCTAGGTGTTTCTTCACGAATAGAAGTAATTGATATTGTGAAAGAAAAACAATTGATTTGAAGTTTATAAATGACTTTTAGAATACCTAAAATCCTTGTGAATATATAGGAAAAGACCATTATAGTATTTAGTTAAATTGGTATTTGATATACCCAATTTAGTAATTCACTAATGCCTCAAATACATCTCGGTCCAAGAATATCTAATCAAAAATGTAGAAAGTAACCTTCTATCTATTGAGAAATCGAAGATAAAAGGTTACTTTCTACATTTTTGGAGAGTACCTTATATTGACAGCAACCGACATTTTTAGGGAAATGCCGTCATTAAAATTGTCGGTTGTAATGTCGGTTTTTGTAATGGTAACTTGGGATTAACTCGAGTGAAAGCAAGATAGTTGCAACACCTAACAACAAATAATTAGGAGGGGTTTCTTTGAAACGATATCTAACTGCTACATCTTTAGCAGTAGCTTTAGCTTCTGGATTAACCTTTGGTTTTGGGATAGAAAAGGCAGAGGCTACAAGTAATAATAATGAAATAATAGCTGCTGCTACAAGTACATGGACTTTATATTATACAGACTATGCTTATAATGACGGTTGGTATGCAAAGTGGTATAGAAATCATACAACAGGGCAAAAGAAAAAAGAAACTTATATGGCTAATGGGAAACTTTATTCCGTCGATTATTACTAATTTTCCGGATTTTTTAGCTTATTAAAACCGAAAAAGCTACTTTGAAGTGTGATTAGCCCTGATATATTACGATAGATTTTAAGCTTACTATTATCTTGTCAACTGTTGGTTTCCGAATTTTTATTAGGAAACCAACACTTGAAGGGGTGGTATTAATATTAATATGCTTAAAATCTTAAAATACCTTGAGGGTAAATAATTAATAAAAAAATAAATTTAAACATTCTACTATTAGACTTAATTTTATGGGGTTAATACAAGCTGTTTTCTAATATAATTCAATAATATTTTGAAATTCAATTACCTTTTAAAAAGTAGGAAGAAATTCTCAATATATAGGTTGGGTTTCATCAATCATTTCTATTGTATTATTCCCATAATTTTTGGATTAATTAGAAGTGTTTCTGGGGCGTTATATAAAAAATACAATAGAAAACAAGGGAATTATATCATTATATTTGCAATCTTTTGTACTTTTTTAAGAACCTTTATCAATTTCGTGCCATCGAACCTCAAGATATTACGCAAATCATTATCAGTACTCCAGACCGTTACGATGTCTTTTTTCATATTTAAACTCTTCCAGTTTCTAAATACAATTCAATTAATAAAAACAAAGTGAAAAGCTATTTTTAAGCTTCTTACTTTTATTTTCATTATAAAAAATCATCCACATCGTTCGTTCTTAAATTAATATAATGCTCCATAATTGTCTGATGGGATTTATGACCGGACTGCTTGGTAATCGTCGGGATGTCTGCTCCCTTTTGATACATAGCGGTAATCTGCGTTTTGGAGAATGTGTCAGGCGCAAAACCAAGCCAACTCTGTATCGCTTGATTATAGCTCACTTCGCTGATTTTTCGGCTTGTATGATTGCCCCATTTGTCAGCTGCACCGACAAAATAGTCATTTGGCTCCAGTTCACACGTCTGAATATATTTCTTCACTGACTGCACACATTCGAGTGTCAGGCGTTTTTCTTTCATTTCCCCTTGCTTCACCATCATTACATACACAGTACGGTTCTCTAAATCAAAGTCACTTACTTTTAACCTAACCATTTCTGACGGTCGATTAGCTGTAATCAAATTCACTAAACAAATAGAACGCCTACGAATATCGCATTTTTTATTAGTATCGTAGCGATCAATCAGACGCAATACATCCCCTTGCTTTTCAGCTCGAATTCCTCGCATCGGTTTTAAACGAAGATAGGCTTCTTCATCGTACAGTCCTCGCAGCATTTTTACCTGTGTCTCCTGTTCAGGTGTTATGTATAATCCATGCTCATTTGTTAACCAGTATTTCACTCCAGCATTTCTTCGATTAAATGTTGATAGTCACCTGCTGCTGAGCCGCTTCACTCGCGATGCTCGCTCCAAGGTCTTATCTGGGACGCTGATCCCCAAGGAGTCGCCTAGTCTCCACTTCAATCAACTTATTTGTATAGCGAATGTTTAATAAATGCTATCCCATCTTTAATAATATTTTTTGTTAAAATTACAGTTATTGTTAACAATTTTATTCCATTAATTTAGATTTATCTATGAAGGTTCACTATCTACCTGTCGATATAAAGGGTATGATGAAAATGATAGTTTGAACGTATCAAATACATAGATGAAAGGAAGAGTGGGATGGATAAAACAAAAATCCAAAAAGTGAACAAAGCACTTATAGCAACGGTTTTTGCTACTAGTGGGATTGCTGTTGTAGTGCCACCACCACAAAAGGCAGCTGCGGCTTCTTCACCATTTACAGATGTTGACCCATATTCAAGTCATTATGACGGCATTTTAAAATTATATAATCAAGGTGCGATTAATGGGTATGCAGACAATACTTTTCGACCAAATCAAAGTGTAACACGTGGTCAGGCGGCAAAAATGCTGGCGACTGTTTTAAAATTAGATTTGAGAAATGTACAAGATCCATATTTAAAAGACGTTCCGAAAAGTAGTGAATATTACAAGTATATAGCTGCTCTACAAAATGCAGGAATCATGTCGGGCTATTCAAATGGAACATTTATGCCTAATGAAGTGATGACACGCGGGCAATTAGCGAAAATTTTAGTCCTTGGCTTTAATTTAGAGGTAGCCTCTAATTACAACAATAGTTTCAAAGATGTAACTAGCGAAACAAGCAACGCTATTTATATCCAAAGTTTAGTAGATTCAAAGATTACGGAAGGGACAACACCTGTCACTTTCTCACCACATAATGCGGTTACACGTGGACAATTCGCATCTTTTATTGTGCGTTCACAAGAGAAAAAAGGTAATGCCACATCTTTCAAAATTACAAATGTTGAAGACGATACTGTCTACATAAATGGTGATCGATACTCAGTACCACAAAGTCTCTCGCATATTTTTAACGAAGATAATGCACCTGTATTAAAAGATGCGCTAATTGAAGGGGACTTTTCAGGCAAAACTATTCGCTCTGTATCAAAGCTTACATTGAATGCAAGTGGGACAAGCTCAAGGTCTCTAGTGTTCGATGGCGATCGTAAGTCCTTCGGTACGACAATCGTTGTTAATGGAAACTATATTGAATTCTCAAATATTACATTGACTGGTACAATGCATGTCAACGAAACGGTACGTCCACCTTTACAATTAGGTTTTTCCTACTATAAGCCATTATCTTTTGGCCGTATAGCAAGCACTAATACTGCATTTATTAACTGGACTAATCCAGATAATCCAAATGATGAAGGCTCATCTAATAACGGTTCTACAACAGATCTTCAAGATTGGGCAGATCAGAATTCCGACAAAAATCCTGATAAAAACAAGCCATTTGAGAACTGGTCTAAAGATAAAGTGACGATGAAAAATGTTGAAAAACATATTGAATTTTATAACAGCACTGTATCACGCCTAGTTGTCGCTCAAAGCGGTACAAAAATCGAAACAAATATGAAGCTACCACGTGTAGACATTATCGGGAATGTTCGTGAATTTGAGATTCAAGGAAATATCGGCACACTAAATCTCGATACAGAAACGAAGCTGACAATTTACGGAGATGGCAACATCGACTGGATTAACTACAATAGCTACACAGATTTAGAGCTATATCTAGATGGTCGCGTTGGTGTTCTGTATGTTGATAATGTATACGGTTGGGTTGATATTGGAGATTACACGTATATTGACAAAGTGATTATACCGAAGGGCGAGGGACCAAATAATATCTTCGACGACTTCTTAGAGGATAAAGATAATATCGGCAATATTGTAGATGAAGACGGTAAACCAGTCGATAAAGACGATATTGATAAACAAGATCCAGCTGATAAAACAAAACCGTTAATCGACATTACGAATGTAACAGTTTTAAGTGGTAGTGAGACACAGGTAGATTTCACTTCAGATAAAGTTGGAACTTACTACTATATTGTTCGTGAAAAAGGCGCCGATGCACCAACGAAAAAAGAAATGGTAAATCGGATTTCTACTGAAAATGCAGCACATGGATCAAGCGCAGCAGTGAATGGCAAAAACACATTTAAAGTCACTAACTTAGGTGAGAAAAAAGAATATGTTGTGTATGTGATGGTCGTTGATGGAGCGAAAAATGTTTCTGATATTAAATCACAAGAATTCAAAATGAAGGATACTATAGCACCTGTAGTGACATTTAAATCTGTAAAACCACTTCCTGGGGGAAAAAGGGCAGAAATTACATTTAATTCAACAAAATCTGGGGAATATTTTTATATAGTACGTAAAAAATCGACTAATGCTACTACACCGACGGCTGAGGAAATTGCAAAATCAACAAATAAGGGTAAAGTTACTGGCAATACTGCCGCTGAGTTAACAAAAACAATAATGTTAGAAAATTTAGAGGCATTAACAGAATATGAATTCTTCATGGTAATGAAAGATGACTCAGGTAATCTATCAAAGGTAGCTTCAACAGGGTTTACAACACTTGAGTTAGATGAAATAAATCCATTTGTAGAGAAGACAAAACTTGAATCTGATGATGGGAAAGAAAACCAATTCTACATTTATTTAAATGAAGCATTAGACCCTAAAAGCGCTCGAGATGTAAATAATTATGATTTATCAGGAACGGTTATCGTCAATACGACAGGACAGAAAAAAATAAAACCTTCTGCTGTAGAGTATAAGGAAGGCGATAAAAAGGTATTATTAACAATTCCATCAGAAACAGGTTTTGTTTATGGAGATACATTACGTGTAACTGTATTACCTGGTGTTAAGGATTTGGCAGGCAATGAATTTGAAAATGCAAATACCGTTGAACCTGGTAAAAATGTTCGAAACTTTGCAGAATACGTGCATGAAAAATATCTTGAACCGGAGATTACAGGTTTAAAAGTTGTTGGGAAACCAGACCAAGATGAAAAATATAAACGAGCTGAGGTAGAATTTAAGCCAAATAAAGCAGGGACATACTATTACATGGTATTACCTGATACGGTCGTAGACAACAATGAAACAAAAACATTTGAACAATATTTAAAAGATAAAGGCATTACGGAGAGAGATTTCTATAATGAATTTGCGACTGAATCATCATTAAAATCAGGCTACTTCCAAATAGGCGGAAAAGATATTTATATAGAAATTGGCTCTGGTCCGGCCGACTTAGAAGCTGATACAAAGAAATTCCCCGTTGTTATTGATAAAGATAAACTAAACCCATTCATGAGCTATTCGGTTCATATGATATTAAAAGACCGTGGCGGCGATCTTTCTAAAATAGCTTCTGAAAAAATATTCGGGGACTCAAGAGCACCATTAGTTACTGATTTAGAAATTAAGTCTGGGACTGCAAAAAAAGGTCCTGACGATACGAAAGCCACTGTAAGTTTCAGTACAGATGAGACAACAAAGCTGCATTACTGGTTCGTACCAAAGAAAAATGCTGATGGAACAGATAATCCGGATGCAAAGCTAACTATTGACACGGCAGCAGAAAGAAAAACATTAGAGGACAAACTTAAGTCAAGTCCTTTAGTTACAAAAAGTGGAAAAGGCGCGTCTGGGACTGTAGATTTGACAGGAGTTACTTTAACACCACATACCGAATACGTTGTTTATTTAGGTGCACAGGATACGTATGGTAACTTTACTGTGTATAAAGCTAATAAAGATGGAGACAATCACGATGAAACAAATGCTGGTTGGATGAAACAAGATTTCTATTCTGATGGCACACCACCACAGGTAGAAGACCCTATCTTTAAACAAATCGATGGAAAAACATTTGAAGTTACATTTTCAGAAGCGGTTGGTGATCCAGCTAATCCAGGAAGTATTATTAAAAATGGTCAATCCTTCTTTAGTTTTACTAACTTAGACGGTACAACTGCGACGTTACCAGGTTATAAATGGGCATGGGAAGATGACGCAGCAAAAGAGACATGGAAACCTAGAAAAATGATTATTACGTTTGATAATCAGGTAGATCAAAGTTTTGCATTAACAGTAAATGCTGATATTACAGATAAAGGCAGCGCGATTATTGCCAATACACAAATACCGTTTGCAGATGGTAAACCTACAGCATCTTATATTTATAGAACTCTTACGACTAAAATTGAAAGTGCTAAGCTGCAGGATCCAATTACCGGGGATAGAAGCAATAAGATTAATGCAACATTCGACTTTACTTTCTCAGACCCTTCAGTGGAGCCAGGAGAAGAGGTTAACTACTATTACACTGTATATAGTAAAACATATACAACAGCAGAAATAGATAAGGTTAAACCAATTGAGGTTATTGATCCAACTATTTCGGGTGCATTAACAAGCTTAAGTCATGGCGATGGCAAAACGCCGCTTAAAAAAGGACGAACAGTGCAACCTATTATAAATAATACTTTCCCATTCATTGAGGGAGACTATATTATAATCGTTATAGTTGATAAATATGGAAATAAATATCTTGTTAATGGTAATATTTCGAAATAATAAATATATAGATAATAGAACTAAGCTTTTAAATCAATAACAATTAAAAATAACCAAGTGGATGATTTTCCACTTGGTTATTTATCTTGCATAAAGAGCTTATAGACCGGCTAATTTATAGAATACTTAGTGGGCTATACTCGTGAAATATTTGTTGTCACGCTAATTTCCTGAATAAAAAAGAGGGGCTTTTAAACAGCCCCTCCCATCATCACACCCAACCAAAAGCTCGAGCAACTGTCGCCGTTAGCCAAGTCGCGCCAATAGCAATAACCGTTGGAATTAAAAATGACATAAATGTCCACTTTGGACTTTTTGTTTCTTTATAAATATTGACTAAAGTCGTTCCGCAAGGGAAGTGTAGCAGTGAGAATAACATCATGTTTAAAGCTGTGAGCCACGTCCAGCCTTGGTCGATAAACACTTGTTTTAGCTTCGATAAATCCTCAATTTCTAGCATAGCTCCTTGCGATAAATATGCCATAATTAGGATAGGGATCACAATTTCATTGGCTGGTAACCCAAGAATAAATGCAGCCATAATAAAGCCATCCATACCAAGAGCCTGACCAAATGGATCTAAAAAGTTAATGAAATGCATTAGAATACTCGTATCACCAACGTAAATATTAGCGAATACCCAAGTCAAAATAGAGGCAGGCGCTGCTACGACAACTGCTCTTTTTAATACATACCATGCTTTATCAAGACTGGCTCTTAAAATTGTGTTCCAGAACTTTGGTCTTCGAAATGGTGGAAGTTCCAAAGTGTAATGGGTAGGTACCCCCTTTAAAGCGGTTTTAGAAAGAACCCAGGACACAGTTAATGTCACCACGACCCCTAACATAACAAATCCTATTAAAATGGCAGCTGTTACAAATGTACCTGCTGCACCTGAAAAACCAGTTACCATAAATAATGATGCTAATAAAATAAGTGTTGGCCATCTTCCGTTGCAAGGAACAAAATTGTTCGTTAAAATGGCTAACATTCGTTCCCGAGGAGATTCTATTATTCTCGTTGACATGATAGCAGCGGCATTACAGCCAAAGCCCATTGCCATTGTTAATGATTGTTTCCCGTGTCCACCAGCTCGTTTGAATAAACGGTCCATATTAAATGCTACACGTGGTAAATAACCGTAGTTTTCTAATAGAGCGAACATAGGGAAGAATATAGCCATTGGCGGCAGCATAACACTAATAACCCAACCTGTACCTCTAAATAGCCCGAGAACTAAAATACCGTGTAACCATTCGGGTGCGTGCATTGCTTCAAAAAGAAAGGTTAACTTACCTTCTAGATAGCCAAATAAGTTTGCTAACATATCTGATGGTACGTTTGCCCCAGCGATAGTAATGTAAAAGACAGTCCCTAGCAAGATAAGCATAATAGGGAATCCCCAAATACGGGATGTGAAAATTTCATCTAATTTATCAGATCTGTACATTGCAGGTTGCTGCGATACTACTTTTTTACATAAAGATTTGCTTTTAGTATAAATATCACTAACAATTTCATCTCGAATATCCTCATTCGAAACCTCGTTCACTTCAGCTAAAATAGCCTTAAGTGAATTATGATTTAACACTGACTGGGACTCCATTCGTTCTCACCTCGTGCTGTTTATTATGATGTTGCAGTTTTAAGATTAATTCCTCATCACCATCAAGTAAGCGAAGGGCAACCCATCTCGATGGATATTTTTCATCAAAATAACCTTCTAATTTCGATTCAATCTTTGTAATGGCTTCCTCTATTTCATTCGAATATGTCATACGATACGGCGTTGTAACAATTTGCCCCTTCACCAGTTGACTTAACGTATCGAGCAATTGATGAATCCCTTTTTTATTTCTTGCCGATATTTTGACAACTGGGACTCCTAGCTCACGAGCCAATTTCTTGTCATCAATTCGGATCCCTTTTTTCTCAGCTTCATCGATTAAATTGATACAAATGATAACGTTATTCGTCATTTCTAAAACTTGGAGTGCAAGATTTAAATTTCTTTCTAATGATGTTGCATCGAGCACAACAATTGTTGCATCCGGTTGGTCAAAAACGATATGGTCTCTTGCGACTTCCTCATCTGCTGAATTAGAAAATAAAGAATAGGTCCCGGGTAAATCCACGAGAACATATTGCTCTCCGTTATGTTCAAAAGAACCTTCTGCATGAACAACCGTTTTCCCGGGCCAGTTCCCAGTGTGCTGCTTCAATCCCGTTAATGTATTAAACAATGTACTTTTACCGGTATTTGGGTTACCTGCTAATGCAATTCGACTTATCCTCACTTTGTATTCCCCCTAACAATTTTGCCTAAAATCATAGAGCTTTCATCGTTGCGTAATGCAATCGTTGTATTGCTTACACGATAAGCGACAGGGTCTCCTAAAGGACTTTTACGTAGAACGAAGATTTCTGCGCCTTTTACAAAGCCTAAATCTAATAATCTCCTTCTTAAAGGACCTTTAATGTTTATTTCTTTTATTAAAAAGCAATCTCCAAACGAGCATTTAGAAAGAGGTATCAATGTTTTTTCCATACGCATTTTTTATTCCTTTCTATAATAAAATTTCCCGAACGTCATATTGTTTCTCTGAGGAAACTTTATTAATGATTATGCCTGTTTTATGACAATTGTCAATAGTTTTCTGAAATCTTTTTGAAAGAAGGTGATAAAAGAGCGTCCTAATGAAGGGAAAGATGGCACATTTATATTGGGCTAAAAAGTGTTGAAAAATGGGGAGTTGTTTAGCATACAAAGCGAGCAAAGTTTTGGTGTAAGGATATGAAAAGTTTTTCTTTATGAGGGGTTCGTTATAAGTGTCTATAGATAAGAGGGGATCAGCTTTGGAGGAGCGGTAGCAGAGCAAAAAAATATGTAATGTATTTTCTCCGTTTCCATTATCCAATCCACCTCATCCTTTTTGTCAGATTAATTGATAATGGTTATCATTATCATTTATAATGTTTTATGTTGAAAACTTCAAACAAAAGAAATGAGTGAATGCCATGAATGTGGATCATCATATTTTTTTTATGGAATCAAGCCTCTATTAAAGTGTTCGATATACGTTATACGAGAATGAAGAAGGATAAATCTTTGCGAAACTATAAATTACCTGCCAGTGTATTTTTATTTGCAACAAAAGGAAGTGCAGAAATACAACTAGACAACGTTGATTATATTTTAAAGAAGTTTCAAGTGATACATAGTGGGAAAGGGGCTCATCTGAGCTAATCCTAGCTATTTCGCGGAGGTTTTTAAGGAGAAATTCGGAATGAATCCTAGGGAGATAATAAGAAATCTTTACAATGACAATCGACTGTCGCTAGTACGAATGAAAAACTATTAATATTAACAAGTTTCTGGTGAATAATTTCGTATATTAGGGGATGGCATCTATATGAAGAAAAATAAATGTAAAGAGGATATGGCGATTTCACAAGTTTATTATCCTGTTCAGATAACTAGATTAGAGGACATTATATGTGACCATGAAGAATTGTTTTCTTTGCCTTGTATTGTTGTTGTTTCTGAAGGCGTGGCATTATGTCCAGTAAATGATAAGGAGTTTAAGTTATCGCGTGGGTCCGTCTTACTTTTGGATAATGCAAAAAGTTTTCTCATCACTGTAGAGTCAAAATTACGAGGCATAGTCATTCAATATCGTACGTATGGTCATGAAAAGCCAAGCATATTGCATCATGTTAAACCGATTTTGAACTGCTCTTATAGAATTATTAATTTAGCTCTAGAATTACAAAAGGCTTCAAGGAATACCTCTATTGGTAACCCGTTTCATTTTCAAAGAATGTTTGTGGAGCTACTAGAAGCACTTTATAACGAATTAGATAATCGAAAGAAGCATGATGATTTATGGATAGAAAAAGTACTTGATTACATAGATTTGTATTTCCATGAAGAGCTAACACGTGATCAGGTTGCTGAAATTGCACAAGTAAGCCCGGAGCATTTTTCTCGCACTTTTCACAAACATACGGGCTATACATTCAGTGCTTATCTTACATTACTGAGAATTCGAAAATCACAGCAAAGATTACTCCAGCATATGCCGAAATTAGATCTTCTTGCTCAAGAGGTTGGTTACAGTGAAGGGACATATTTTAGTCGGAAGTTTAAACAGTTGATTGGGGTCTCTCCTACTGCTTATTACAAGAAGGAAAAACGGATAGTTGCACTTAATACAAATCATACAGCGTGCCTCATTGCTCTCGGTATTACACCCGAACTAGGTGTATATTCTCCTTGGTTGGAGAGTGTGAGGCAAGTAAGTCCGGTCCACAAATTAAAAGGCTATGAGCATGATATTGCCTCAAATTATCAGGAGATAACAGCTGCTTGTCCAGATGTCATTATTAATTACAGTGGCAGCATGGAAAAACAATTTTTACTGTCATTAGCACCTGTATTCGAGCTGTCATGTAGACAGTTAAGCTGGCGAGAGCAATTTGGGCTTATTGCCAATATTGTTGATAGAAAAGAAGTATATAAGAGCTGGCTCCAGCAATATGATGAACAGATAGCTCTCTGTAACCATATTCTTGATCAACAGCATGGCACAAGAGGTACTGCTATTGTTTGGGAAATAGGTAGTCATACAGCTTATTGTCTAAATAGTAGCCATGGGCGAGGGAGTCATATACTATACGAAGATTTAGGCTTTAGTCGACCAGATGCGATAATCACACAAAATATTGAACAAACAGGATATTTAACAGTAGATATTGAAGAAATCGTTCATTTTCCTGCTGATTATATATTCATAACGGCACTTCCTACAAAAGATTTCGGAAAAGAACGTCTCTTAACAGTGTTACACTCAGAAAAATGGCAGTCGCTTATGGCTGTACAAAAGAAGCAGGTGTATTTTATTAATCAGTATGAATTATTTTATGGATATGATCCATTATCTACAGCATCTCAATTACAAAAATTAATGGAAGTACTGACATCATAAAAGTACAAGGCAACAAATCACTTCCATACATAGACAGTTATTTTACATTCTTCTACAATTATTGAGAATGATTATCAACGTATGTGTATGGAGGGAAAAAATTGCTTAAACAAAATAGAAATTTCATAACACCACTTTTTCTTATAATACTGCTTATATTAACGGCTTGTGGAGAAAAAGGGAAGACAGCTAGTCCTTCTGCAGAACAGGATAAAAAAGAAGCAGAGACAAAAACGGTTCAGACTACAAATGGTGAGATTGTTATTCCGACTAATCCGAAGCGTATTGTAGCAGAGGAGTATATCGCTAGTTTACTTGTATTAGATGTGAAACCTGTTGGAGCTCCTGGGTTGGCTTTAGAAAACTATTATTTAAAGGAAGCATTAAAGGGTGTAGAAGATATCGGTGTGTATGGAAAACCGTCGACTGAGAGAATTTTAGCGCTCAAACCTGATATGATTATTACTGGAAATGGGGAAAATTATGATGCATTAAGTAAAATTGCTCCTACGGTTGTCATCCCTTACGGTGAATTGAAGGATGCTCATGAAGAGCTTACATATTTTGGTGAGTTACTTGGCAAAGAGCAAGAAGCAAAGGACTGGCTCGCACAATATGATCAGAAAATTGCCGATGCCAAAGCACAGGTGGATGCAATAATTCCAGAAGATGCGAGCTTTTCCATTATTGAAGATGCTGGCAAATCCTATTATGCCTATGGTGATAATTTTGGACGTGGTGGACAGCCCGTTTATCAGGCACTTGGTCGAAAGCCACCTGTCAAAGTAGCAGATGAAATTATGGAAAAGCAGTGGGCTGAGATTTCAGAAGAAGTGTTGGCAGATTATACAGGCGATTATATTATTTTGACATCTAATGGTAATAGAACAGTGGAAGAGTACAAAAAGGATCCTGTTTGGGGTAGCTTACCAGCCGTAAAGAATGATCACCTTTATGTTTGGCCAGAGGAGCGCTCATGGTATTACGACCCAACAGCTGTGTTGGCTCAGGTTGAGGAATTAACAAACTGGCTAACGAATAAGAAATAACAAAACCGGTATAGCTAATAATTTTGCACATTGAACTCTAGCAATAAAATAATGGAAGCATCTTTAGAAATGGAGGTGCTTCTTTTTTTGTTGTGATAATTTAATATATTATTGGTTATAT
This sequence comes from Lysinibacillus sp. NPDC056959, assembly GCF_042674095.1. Lineage (NCBI taxonomy): Bacteria > Bacillati > Bacillota > Bacilli > Caryophanales > Bacillaceae > Lysinibacillus > Lysinibacillus sp. NPDC056959. The sequence goes on from NZ_JBHURE010000033.1 coordinate 15,360, forward strand.
TTGTCATTTATACTATTTACAAATTCTATGACTTGAACTAGAAAGGTGTAAAGGTGTGAAAACAAATAGTGGGTATAGATGATCATATCCTTCTGGGAAAGCTGCTTCCATTCAAGTGAATACAGGAAGCGGGGGTTACAGGGGCTCCTAGAGGACTTTTACGAAGACTAAATTTCTGTTCCTTTCACAAAGCCCAGGAAATTAGTCGGCGGTAAACATAACCCTCTGCAAATAACAACGTATCGGCAGAGGGGCATGATTTTTTTATTAGGAGATCACTCTTGGATTAGGAATGAAGCAGAGGAATTTGTTTGAATGAAAGTACGATTTCCTTCTACTGAATAATCAGCTGGTACTGGTTTGCCAAAGGTATTGGTACGAACGATGGAGGCATTCGGTGATAAATTATTAATAATAATTTCCATGTTCGCCTCAAATTCAACTGGTTTATCATTTAATGTTGCCTGGAATGTGATACGATTCGATTTTTTTGTAATGCTAATTTCCATAACACCAGTATCTTCATTAAGAAGAGTTCCTAGTGGTGGAATAATCACAGTCATGTTCGATTTTGTCGTTAAAACGAAGCGATCTGCACTATTTTCCGTGTCTGCAACGTTGATTTTTGCTGTATAGGTATTTTTGTTTTTCGTCATAGCTGTAGTTTTACCTGGTACGGCTGCTATATCCGATGAAATTGGCTTTTTCGACCCGTTCCCTTTAGCTAAATCATATTTTCCATTCACAAAGTCTACTAAAGTCCAGACATTTGGTACAAGCTGCTGCTGCACAGGTGTTAAAGCCTCGAAGGCTGTTTTCGCTGCCTGTACATCTTGAGCAGTAGACGTTTTAGGCGATAAAGCTGCAATAGCGTTTTCTACTTCCTTAGCTGCCGCCTTATCCTTCGCAACAAGCTGCTCAGCATCTAATAACATCTTTTCGATACCAGCAGGTAAATAGACGTATGAATATCTTCGAAGTGCATTAAGCTCAGCTCTAGCATCCGCTACATCCTGATGGAAGGTAATGCGAGAAGAATTTAATAATTGGATTTTATTGACCACTTTATCGATAGATGTATTGGGCGTGATATAGGATGTCAGTATTTTTTGTGATTCCGGGCTCACAAAGGACTTTTGGGCTGCATTTAACGTATTGTACCAATCTTTCGTTTCCATAACATTTTGGTAGTAATTAACGGAAGTTGACTCCACTGAAGCTAATTTCTCTTCAATTTGATCAGCAAGCTTACGATACGCAACTTTTGTCTGACGATGATTTGACAGCGTAGAATAATTCGTAACATATTGTTTTTCCGTTTCAGTTAACTTATCGTAGGCTTTATTGGCTGCTTCTAAATTTGTTTGGAACGAAGCTGTTGTATCATTAATATTTGAAATAAGCCAAACAACATTCGAAACGTTAGCGTTGTAGTAATAATAATCGTATATGTAAGCAGTTTTTGAATGGCCAGTAATAGTAGCTGCTGATGCCGACGTAGTAGGTGCAGTATAGATTAGTGAAGGGACCGCAACTAGGGCTAGTAAGGCTAATTTTCTTTTGTTTTTCATAATACGGGAAACCTCCTATTGGTTTTGGATAAGTGTGATGGGTAATATGTAGGTCTTTTACCCTGGTTGGAACCTTTGATTGTCTTGTGAAATGGTTTATTATTTACCTGCCGAAAAGAGTCGTGTCTAGACAGCGATTTCCTAATATATGTTGGTAAACCAATTTTATCATATCTCAGGATTTTTTCATGTATATTTTAAGTGAATAGGTAGATTGATTATGTAATTTTTAAATACTTTGTGTCTTATGTACTTATGAAGCTATGAACGGGGAGCGAGTCGCTTTTTTTGAAGGGATAGAATCATCAAAGCGACGGGAAGAACTGCCGAAGTGATGGAAAGAACCCTCAAAGCGACGGAAAGACTCATTACGATCGAAGCCGACGCCACGATTCCCGAGGCATAATTGATTTTTTGAGTTTGAAAAGGACTTGGCTTAGTGCCAAGTCCTTTCAATTTTTTTATTGTTTACCTGAACTTTGAGCATCTTTATAGATGTCGATCGCCTTGTTTAATTTGTTAATAGCCTCTGTCACTTCGTACGAAGAGGCATAGACGTTACTGGCAACGGATTGAGCGTGTTGAACTGCTTTTTCTAGACTGCGTTTTTCTCTTTCTGTTGTCCATAGTTCATAATAAGGGATATCAGAGCCATCGCCATTCGCGGAAACTTTTACATACTGAACAGAATTAATGAGTGATGTTAACCAAGATTTATCAACGTAATGCCAATGATTCACACCAGATTTATAATTACTCCTATAAGTTGAAATGGCATTATATAAATATTGATAGGCATACGAAATATCCGACTGAGACGATGAGCTATTGTTTGCAATACCTTGTGCGTATAAAACAGCAGAAACTAGAGCGTCTTTTTCACTTTGCGTCGTCCAAACTACATTGTAGGATAATTCAGATCCATTTACAGAAACGGTTACATACTGAACAGAGTTAATAAGTGAAAAAAGGGAAGATCGATCGGCATTATATTGATAAGTGCCATATTTTTGTGCATTCTTATAAATTGTGATGGCGTAGTTTAAATTGCTGATTGCATTTGTAATATCAGACTGTGTTGCATAGTAATTATTTACAACATATTGAGCAGATGAAACGGCAGAGGTTAGAGCATCCTTCTCACTTTGAGTTGTCCAAGGTTCATAAGAAGCTACATCATTACCATTGTTCCAAGAAACCTTTACATACTGAACAGAGTTGATCATCGATTGTAGTGAAGACTTATCACCATAAACATATTTTGTTCCGCTTTTTTGCACAGCACGATAAACGTTTAATGCATTTTTGTACTGTGTAATCGCATTGTTTACTTGTTCCTGAGAAGCGTAAGAATTATTAACTACTGTTCTAGCGCTGCTTACGGCTGATTCGAATGTTGTACGTTCAGCCTGCGTTGTCCATTTATCAGTTACTGAAATGTCATATCCATTAACAGATACTGCAACGTATGGAGGTGAAGCTACTAAATTACTAAGCTCCGTTTTATTTAAAACAGGTAATGTCACAGAGGCTTTTTTATCATCCACCTGTACTTTGTTAATTAGATGCCCCGAATTTAATGCCACCTTTGCCCCATGTTTGACAACCACTTGCTCAATTGTACCTTTTCCGTAAAGAGTGAAATCTTTCTCAACATCGATAGTTAGTTTATCAACATTGGCCGTTACTTCAAATGCAGTAACTTTACCAACTACGTCGACATTCGAAATAGTTTTGTCAGAAGTCACACTCACTTTAGTACGTTTTAAGTTAATGTTTGGAGATTTAATATCTTTTAGAGAAACATTTAACCAATTACTATTTTTAGTCAATAAAGGTCTAAAAGTAATTGTATCCCCAATAGCAACATCATCAATTGTAATGGCCTTCTTCACACGATTAGTTACGATAAGTTCATCTTCAATAGTGACATTTTGAACTTTTACATAATCCGCATTTACAGTTAGGCTTCCAGCAATTTGCGCGTCGCCGCCATCAAAATCTAACGCTTTATTTTTTGTTCCACCTTTAGTTAGTGTTAGTGATGTAATACTTGTAATTTCACCGTTCTTTACGACAATAGTAGCTGCAGCATTTGCCAATGCAGCATTATTGGATGTGTTTAAGAGGGGCTTCAATGACTTACTAATTTTAAATTGGCCATTGGATGTGCGTACTTTATCATTAGCGATGCTGGTAATAGTAACATTTTGTCCCTTTGTTTTGGCTGCAGCTACTTGCCCGTCGATTTGAACTGAGTGGTTTAAAGATACATCATTAGAAGTGGCATTCGCAGTTGATACAGGCACAATTAAGGTTGCTGTAATAGCGGTAGCCATAAAAGTAGAAAATACTTTATTCTTCATTTTTTTGTCGCTCCAATCATTGTATTTAATGGATAATATATCATATATTTCTTCGGTTTAGTGCGCAAATGGGGTATTTTACTATATTAATTTAATGAAATAATAGGCCTTTTTTCTTCAATTATTTTAATAACTCGTAGTTTGAGAGGGTAAATCATCCTTCCGAGAGCCTTTGCTATTGTTTGGACATGATGAAAAAGACAGGATGAGTGAACGCTGAAGTACATTGACCGAGTTTACAAACAGCACTACTATAGGAGAGGGAAGGGGGACAACACTATGGTGTATCTCGGTATGATTTTCTTTCAAATTGTAGCTCCGATTTTAGTGCTTCTAGTACTTGGCGCAGTTTTGCAAAGGAAATTTCGTTTTAATTTAAAGGCGCTATCTCAACTTATTACATACTGCTTTATGCCAGCAGCTGTTTTTGTGAATTTATATGAAACGAGTATAGAATTGTCTGTGCTAGGGGAAGTTGCGTTTTTTATTCTGCTCTTTATCGGAAGCCAAATGGTCCTTAGTCACTTTCTAGCAAAGGGGCTCGGTTTAGTAAAAACAGAGGCTGCGGTGTTTAAAAATAGCGTTGTCCTCATTAATTCAGGCAACTATGGTATTCCAGTTGCCCAAATGATTTTCGTGACTCAGCCGATTGGGGTAGCGATTCAAGTTATTCTCGTTATATTTCAAAATATGACGACGTATACTTACGGCTTGTACAATTTAATTTCTTCAACAAAATCAGGTATGTCAATTTTGAAGGATTTCCTCAAAATGCCTATTATTCATGCACTTATTATTGGCGTTACTATGAACTATTTTAAAATCCCTATACCGCAGTTCGTAAAAATTCCGATAGATCATGTGGCAGATGGCTTTATCGCTGTAGCATTAATAACTTTAGGGGCACAGCTATCCCAACTTGAAATAAAATCTATGTTTAATAAGATGGTATACATTAGTTGTTTTACACGATTAATCATAGGGCCTGCCGTAGCATTGCTTATCATTTTTGCTCTTGGTCTTGACGGTGTCGTGGCACAATCACTTTTTATAGCTAGTTCGTTCCCGACATCGCGAAATAGTTCCAGTCTGGCATTAGAATATGACGTAGAATCGGCAACTGCTGCACAAACAGTTTTATTTTCAACGATTGTGAGCTGTATTACAGTGACAATTGTGATTTATGTAGCGGAGTTGTTGTTTACCTAATGGCTAGGTGCTCATTTGATTGTCCATAGTTGATAAAAACTGAAATTGTTCCGATAAAATGAGATTTTGTTCCGATAAATCTTCAAAGTATATGAATTCATCAGATAACGTGAAGTTGTGCGCCAAAGTCTAATCTGACGCTGATTCTTGATGAATGTGCCAAAAATAATCAAATGAAGCTTCCATCTATTAGCAATATCTGCTACACTAGCATCAAACTTAATAGTATTAACTAGGGGAGTCTGATGAGTCAGGCTGAGAGGGAAACGCATAGAGGTTTCTTGACCCTTTGGACCTGATCTGGCTCATACCAGCGTGGGAAAGTTAACCATTATTGCACACTACGTTATTTGCAATAACTATACCTTTACATTCTTAGCCGGATCCAAAATTTTTTTGGATTCGGCTTTTTGTCTTCATTCAGCAGAAGACTCCTATCTTTCCAGGTGATGAGATGTATGCGGTGAAGCTTCCTAACTAGTAGGTGCCCAAACGCCTGCTGAATGAAGACAAGCCTCCGGCGGATGTCACGGATTTTAAAAGGAATGAATTGTGCGGGCACAATTCAAAATCCGGACGCAATTACGCCAAGGCGAAATTGATTTTTGTTGGGTGAGCTAGATTCGGTCCTTATATTAATATAAAAGGGAGCGAAGTAGTTTATGACAACAGTTAGCGAAAAGAATATTACGATTATGTCAAGTTTTGAAGGAAGTAAAAAAGTTTACGTAGAAGGTTCTCGACCAGATATTTTAGTGCCAATGCGTGAGATTGCTTTGAGTCCGACGACAGGAAGCTTTGGTGAAGAGGAAAATGCACCAGTGCGTGTTTATGATACGAGTGGCCCGTACACTGATCCTGCACATAAGGTGGACATTACGAAAGGATTACCAGCTTTACGTAGTGCATGGATCAAAGAACGAGGTGACGTTGAAGAATACGAAGGTCGTACGATCAAGCCAGAAGATAATGGATTCCGCAAAGCTAATGATCCACGAATGAATGAAAATGTATTTCCGGATTTATCTAGAAGGCCTTTACGTGCGAAAAAAGGCAAAAATGTAACGCAGCTTCACTATGCACGAAAGGGAATTATTACTCCAGAAATGGAGTTTGTAGCGATTCGTGAAAATATGGATCCCGAGTTCGTGCGCTCAGAGATCGCGGCGGGGCGTGCAATTTTGCCATCTAATATTAATCACCCTGAGGCAGAGCCAATGATTATTGGACGCAACTTCCACGTGAAAATTAACGCCAATATTGGAAATTCAGCGGTGTCATCCTCTATTGCAGAAGAGGTAGAAAAAATGACGTGGGCTACACGCTGGGGTGCTGATAACATTATGGATTTATCGACGGGTAAGCATATTCATACGACGCGTGAATGGATTATCCGTAATGCTGCGGTGCCAGTAGGAACGGTGCCGATTTATCAAGCGCTAGAAAAAGTAAATGGTGTGGCAGAGGATTTAACGTGGGAGGTATATCGTGATACGTTAATCGAACAAGCAGAGCAAGGTGTAGATTACTTCACGATTCATGCAGGGGTATTGCTACGCTATGTGCCATTAACGGCTAATCGTGTAACTGGCATAGTGTCTCGAGGAGGCTCGATTATGGCGCAATGGTGTTTATATCACCATCAAGAGAGCTTCTTATATACTCATTTTGAAGAAATCTGCGAAATTATGAAAACCTATGATGTTGCCTTCTCTTTAGGTGATGGTTTACGTCCTGGTTCTATTGCAGATGCAAATGATGAGGCTCAGTTTGCGGAGCTGGAAACGCTAGGGGAATTAACGCAAATTGCCTGGGAGCATGATGTACAGGTGATGGTAGAAGGACCAGGGCATGTGCCGATGCATCTTATTAAAGAAAATATGGACAAGCAGTTAGAGGTATGTAAGGAAGCTCCTTTCTATACGTTAGGACCACTAACGACAGATATTGCTCCGGGCTATGACCATATTACATCAGCCATTGGAGCTGCAATGATTGGTTGGTATGGTACGGCAATGCTATGTTATGTAACGCCTAAAGAGCATCTTGGCTTACCAAATCGTGATGATGTTCGTGTAGGGGTTATTACGTACAAAATTGCTGCACACGCTGCTGATTTAGCGAAAGGGCATCCGGGGGCACAGCAACGTGATGATGCACTATCTAAGGCACGCTTTGAATTCCGCTGGCGCGATCAATTCAACCTTTCGTTAGATCCAGAGCGTGCAGTCGAATATCATGATGAAACATTGCCAGCAGAAGGAGCAAAAACTGCGCATTTCTGTTCAATGTGCGGACCTAAGTTTTGTAGTATGAAAATCTCACAGGATATTCGTACTTATGCAAAAGAAAAAGATCTAAATACGACTGAAGCTATCCATAAAGGTATGCAGGAGAAGGCGAAGGAATTTAAAAAGGCGGGCAGTCAAATTTATCAATAATTATTAGACTGGGCTCGTGTCTTTCATAGGCACGAGCCTTATTTTGGTTCATCATCAAGAGGGGTGCATGTATATAGGTTGATTTCCTTTCCGGTGATGCGCCCTCATTTTGTCATTAAGATAAAAAAACTCCATGTGAGGTCGCCCTTCACATGGAGTAAAAAGTTGGATTTGGATATCAATAATAGTTGGAATATGTGGAGAATTAAACGTTAGTTGGTTGTTTCACGTATGGATTTGTAAGATCCATACCTTCTAATGAAAGACCCATAGCTTTTGCTACACCTTCACCATATGCTGGATCAGCTAAATAGCAGTGAAGAATATGACGACGTTTAATGAACTCTTCAACTGATGCCATATCATTAGCAGTATTTTCGAATAGGCGTTGTTGCTCTTCGGCAGTCATTAGGCGGAATAATTTACCTGGCTGTTCGAAGTAGTTGTTGTCATCTTCACGGAAGTCGTGGATACCAGCATTACCGTCGATACGTAATTCAGGCTCTTTATAGTCTAAATTATGCTCCCATTCACCATAGCTATTTGGTTCATAGCCTAAAGTTGAACCAAGGTTGCCATCGAAACGCATAGCACCGTCGCGGTGGAATGTACGGAATGGGCATTTTGGTGCGTTCACAGGAAGCATGTAGTGGTTCACACCTAAACGATAGCGTTGTGCATCTCCATATGCAAAAATACGAGCCTGTAACATTTTGTCTGGAGAGAAGCTAATACCAGGGATAATGTTAGATGGTGCAAAGGCAGCTTGTTCAACTTCTGCAAAGTAGTTGTCCGCGTTTTTGTTTAACTCGAATTCACCTACAGGAATTAATGGGAAGTCTTTTTTATACCATACCTTTGTTAAGTCAAACGGGTTATATGGTAATTCACGAGCTTGTTCCTCTGTCATAACTTGGATGGACATTTTCCATTTAGGGAAATCGCCATTTTCAATTGCTTCATATAAATCGCGTTGTGAAGATTCGCGGTCATTACTGATTACTTCAGCAGCCTCAGCACCAGTTAAGTTTTTAATCCCTTGCTCTGTACTAAAGTGGAATTTAACCCATACGCGCTCATTTTCTTCATTAATAAAGCTATATGTGTGAGAACCGAAACCATGCATATTGCGGTAACCAGCTGGAATACCACGGTCAGACATTACGATTGTTACTTGGTGAAGCGCCTCAGGTAATGAAGTCCAGAAATCCCAGTTTGAATTAGCGTTTTTCATATTTGTGCGTGGGTCACGTTTTACCACGTGGTTTAAATCTGTAAAGTGTAAAGGATCACGGAAGAAGAATACAGGTGTGTTGTTACCAACTAAATCCCAGTTACCTTCTTCAGTATAGAACTTAAGTGCAAAGCCACGAATATCGCGCTCAGCATCTGCTGCACCACGCTCACCTGCAACTGTAGAGAAGCGTGCGAACATTTCAGTCTTTTTCCCAACCTCTGAGAAAATTTTTGCTTTAGTATATTTAGTAATATCATGCGTTACAGTGAAAGTACCGAATGCACCTGAACCTTTAGCGTGCATACGACGTTCAGGAATAACTTCACGGTTGAAGTTTGCTAATTTTTCAACTAACCATACATCCTGAAGAAGTAGAGGACCACGAGGACCTGCTGACATTGAATCATGGTTGCTTACTACTGGAGAGCCACCTGCTGTTGTAAAACGACGGCTACGATCATTTTTGTTTGTCATATTAGTTTACCTCCTAAAGAAAATTGTGAGTCAAACTCTTCAACAATAACTATAACAAATGTAAAATAGAATTGCTAGTAAATTATAATTATTATTGTTAAAGAATATTTATATTAAGATACAAACTATAAATATATGCTAGATTTAAAGGGGTTATGACTAACCTTTACCACAAATTAAGTTTTTTTAAACATTTTTGAGGATTATTTAACTTCTTTCAAATGAATTCTTTTGTTTATTTATTCTTATTGAAAATATGATAATTGAAAATAATACTAGATAATGAGATCGCGCGCGTGAAGATAAGCCTTCTTTCGCTACACTTTCGCACAAGTTCTCAGTTAGAACGGAAATGAACTCCACGTTGTTGATATGCCTTTTCAAGTTTTACGATATCGATTAGGCGTAATGCCGATGTGCTGTTTAAAAATTTTAATGAAGTAATTTGAATCTTCGAAACCATTTAAATAGGCAATTTCACTAATAGCAAAATCAGTTTCTACTAGCATTTTTGTGGCATTATGAATTCGCACCTGCTGCAGGTAGCGTTTAAGTGGCAAGCCTTGCTTCTTTGAAAAGATCGTACTTAAATAATTGGGACTAATCCCTAATTTATGAGCAACGTAAGGTAAAGATAACCCGCTGTCTTGAAACTGTTGGTCGATAATTTCTATGGCCAGTTCTACATAGTCAGCTCGTTTCTCCATACGTGCCTCACGGGCCAATTCAATCAGTTTTTGTGTAAATGATATGATGCCATTTTGAATGGTATAAAATATAGGATGCTCAATAATTAAATGAAAAAGCTGACGATAATTTTGCTCAATTGCAGCTTTCTCGTGTAATTTATACTTCAGCATAAAGCGTCGAATTTGTGCTAAAACACTTGTTAGATGAATACGTAAGTCATCCTGCTCGTAATAAATTCCTTCATTAAATAGTCGATATAAAAATGCCTTAACAGCTTCAATATTCCCGTCCTCTAAACTACTTATTAATAATTGTTGCTCTTCGGGTGTAAGTAAAGGATCGAAGGGCTGTGTCTTCAGCTGCTTACTCGTATAAAAAATATGCCCATAACCTTCGTAAAAACTTTGACGAAGAGCACGCTTCGTTAATGTATACATATTCTTCATAGTTGTAGGTTCCCCATCGTAAATGCCGATATTTAAAGAGCTATTATTTGTTGACCGCCATTCCTTGATTAATGTACGAACATCTTTCTCTAAATCATTTGTTTGGAATAAGCAAACGATTCTCTCTGATAAAGGATAAATCCTCATACTAGAATAAATAGGAGTTTGCTGAAGCCAGTTGTATAGTTTGTTAAACATGTCGGAATGCTCAGGCTCGATCATGGTGAAGTGTATATTTGTCTCTAGCGTACTAGTTTTACTATCTAAAAATAGTTGATCGTAAAAAGATTCATCTGTAGCTTCTTGATACAATGCTTCGGCCTTTGGTGTTCGAAGGGAAATAGCAGTGAGCTTTTGCTTTAATACTTCTAAATCAATTGGTTTAACGAAGAGATGTGCGACCTGTAAATCGATTGCTTTTAATGCATTTTTAAACAATGGCTCTGTCGTCATCGCTAAAATGGTTCCTGAATGTTTTTGTAAAACGCGATAAAGTGCCGTTAAACGATTATTCGAGAATAGGTCAATATTTAGTAGTATCACGTCAGGCTCGAATTGCTGGATACTTTGAGGTGCCTCATTAATAGTTGTACATATTTCGATGGTTACATCCCCGGGGAAATATGTATGTAAAAACCAACGAATACCTGAAAGGTCAGCGGAGTCTCTATCAATTAATAACAATTTCATACATACGAACCCACCTTAAAATTATCTAGTTTCGTAAAAAAATACGATTATATTATTAAAATATCAAAAAATCTGAAATAATTCATGTATTCTCTTTTAAAATTCCCTATTTTCTGAAAAAGGTAGTTAGTACAATGTAAATAGAGTAATTGTTATTTATCTTTTGTAGCGATAACTAAATTGATTACGAGCATTTTTACATAGTTATAAAGGGAACAGGGGGATGGCATTATGATGTCTATTATCGAGCTTGATGGCAAGACATTAACAAGACAGCAAATAGGGGAAATTGTAAACGGTCTTGCTACGGTTGCGCTATCTGCAAACAGTGTGGAGCGTATCTGTTTAAGTAGGGAGCGCATTGAAAAACGCTTAGCTGAGGGACAAACCATTTATGGTGTGAATACAGGCTTTGGAAAGCTAAGTAATATAAAGATTGAAGAGGAAGATATTGAGCTTTTACAGTTGAATTTATTACGCTCAGATGCGACAGGTGTTGGTGTACCGTTCCCAACAGATGTTGTACGCGCCATGATGGTTTTACGTGCCAATGCTTTAGCACGTGGTTTTTCAGGCATTCGTCTAGATACAGTGCAGTTGCTATTGGATCTTATAAATAAGGGAGTCCATCCTATTGTACCGTCTCAAGGTTCAGTTGGAGCAAGTGGAGATTTAGCGCCGTTATCACATTTGGCTTTAGTGCTAGTAGGTGAAGGCAAGGCGGAGTTTAATGGCGAGGTTATGAGTGGCAGTGAGGCATTACGGCAAGCTGGACTAACACCGGTGCGACTACAAGCTAAAGAAGGATTAGCGCTTGTAAATGGTACACAAGCAATGACGGGAATCGGCGTGTTAACTGTGAACGAGGCAGAGCGTATGGGGCTAGCGGCAGATATGGCAGCGAGTTTAACGCTTGAGGCACTGAAAGGGATTACTTCCGCATTTGATCCAGCGCTTTTAGCGGTAAGACCCCACCCAGAATTAGAGCTTGTTGGTGGACGAATCCGCAAGTGGCTTGAAGGAAGTAAACGTGTGACAAAGCAAGGTGAAATCCGTATGCAGGATGCCTATTCACTACGTTGTATTCCGCAAGTACATGGTGCTTCATGGCAATCATTTTTCTATGCGGAGGACCGCGTGCAAATTGAAATGAATGCAACGACAGATAATCCGATTGTTTTAGAAAATGGGGAAGTATTGTCTGGGGGACATTTCCACGGTCAACCAATTGCATTGGCGATGGACTTTTTAAAAGTCGGTGTATGTGAGTGGGCGAATATTTCGGAGAGACGTACAGAACGAATGGTTAATCCGCAGCTTAATGAAGGTTTGCCGCCATTTTTAGCGACAAATCCAGGTATTGAATGTGGACTGATGATTGCTCAATATACAGCAGCCTCTATCGTATCTGAAAACAAAGTATTGGCACATCCTTCAAGCGTGGATTCTATACCGACGTCAGGTAACCAAGAGGATCATGTGAGCATGGGGACAACATCAGCTCGCCAAGTACGTCAAATCGTACACAATGCCGCTCGTGTCATTGCAATAGAAATGATTTGTGCATCTCAGGCGATCCATTTAGATAAAGCAGAAGAGCAGTTATCTCCCACAACGCGAAAGTTTTTAGAAAAAGTGCGTGAGTTTTGCCCGCCACTGTTAGCAGATCAACCTATCGGCGATGAAATTGAAGCGCTTTCAGAGTATTTATTAACGAGTGATGTTCTATTAAATGAGTATAAGTAAATTTTAAAGCAATAACTTCCTAGAGAAAATCCAAAAAATCCTTTAACTAGTTTTGACGACTTAGAGATTTCTTTCAGAAAAAGCACTTACATCGGAGGGAGTAGTATGGAATTTCATCAACGAGAGCTGGAGCGAGATTCGCAATTTCGAATCTCCTCCGCTATTAAGATGTTTATCTGCAGTATAGTCGGAATATTCAGCTTTTTTGTATCGTTTGAATGGCGAGGTAAGGATTCCATTTTAATTGATCACATCGTAAGTTTTATTCGCACCGAAGCGCCACTGCTTGTAACTGCATATGTGCTCATAATGCTTGTAGGTGGAGCGATTCATCCATTCCTAACAAAGAAATGGAATAAGTCGACCGTCAATATTGTGATGTCAATCCTTAAAGTGGGCGGTATGATTGCAGGGATTTTGTTAATTTTCAATATAGCACCAGCGTGGCTAGCGGATGAAAGTATTGGACCGTATTTACTGGAGAAGCTTGTTAAGCCGGTAGGCATATTAATTCCGATCGGGTCTTTGTTTTTAGCGCTTCTAGTTAGCTACGGATTGCTTGAATACATCGGTGTTTTAGCACAGCCGTTTATGAAGCCTGTTTTTAAAACATCAGGACGTTCAGCAGTGGATGCAGTAGCTTCATTTGTCGGCAGTTATTCGGTTGGATTGCTGTTAACAAACCGTCTTTATATGGAAGGTCGCTACACAGCGAAGGAGGCCGTGATTATTGGAACAGGCTTCTCGACTGTATCTGTCACGTTTATGGTTGTCATTGCGAGTACGTTGGATATGATGCAGCATTGGAATGCGTTTTTCTGGGTGTCACTCGTTGTAACATTCTTGGTCACTGCGTTAACGGTACGCCTTTATCCGATTCGTTCCATGAAGGACGAATACTACGAGGGCGCGACGCCGATGCCAGAAAAGATAGTTAAAAAGGGGCGTTTTAAAGAAGCGTGGCGTCAAGCGATGGAGGCTGTTGATCAAAATCCGCCTATGACTAAAATTTTATGGGCGAATTTAAAGGATGGCTTCATCATGACGATGGGGGTTATGCCATCGATTTTATCGGTTGGTCTTTTAGGACTTGTGCTTGCAACATATACACCTATTTTTGATTGGCTTTCGTATATTTTTGTACCATTCACATATGTACTGCAAATTCCAGAACCATTTTTAGCGGCAAAAGCGCTGTCATTATCGTTAGCAGAAGTATTTTTACCGGCACTTGTTGTCACACAGGCAGCGCTTGTGACGAAATTTATTGTGGCAGTTGTATCAATTTCGGCAATTTTGTTCTTTTCAGCTGTCATACCACTTATTTTATCAACTGAAATTCCGGTGACATTGCGCCAAATTGTAACCATTTGGTTTGTGCGTGTCGTATTAACTTTAATCATCGTAACACCAATAGCATTTTTACTATTTTAAAGGAGCGTGTTTTTTATGGTAGTCAAAACAAATATTCGTGCACCACGTGGGAATGAATTATCTTGTAAAGGTTGGACACAAGAAGCTGCAATGCGTATGTTAATGAACAATCTAGATCCTGAAGTAGCAGAAAATCCAGATGAGCTTATCGTCTATGGTGGAATAGGTAAAGCGGCACGTAATTGGGAGAGTTATGAGCAAATTATCGCGTCATTAAAAGAATTAGAAAATGATGAAACACTTCTTATTCAATCAGGAAAGCCGGTAGCTGTATTCCGTACACATGAACATGCGCCGCGTGTATTAATTGCAAATTCTAATTTAGTACCGTCGTGGGCAAATTGGGAGCACTTCTATGAGTTAGAGGACCGTGATTTAATGATGTACGGTCAAATGACGGCTGGTAGCTGGATTTATATTGGTGCACAAGGCATTTTACAAGGAACATATTTATCATTTGTAGAGGCAGGTAAAAAAGTATTTGGTACAGCGGACTTACGCGGCAAATTCATCCTTACGGGTGGTATGGGTGGCATGAGTGGTGCACAGCCTTTAGCTGGGAAAATGGCTGGCGCTGTTATTTTAGTAGTCGAAGTGGAACGTGCTCGAATTGAACGTAAAATTAAAGAGGGCTACTGTAATTATCTTGTAGAGACAGTTGATGAAGCGATTGAATTAGTCAATAAACTACGTGACAAAAAAGAGCCAGCGTCGATTGGTCTTGTTGGCAACTGTGCAGATGTTAATCGTGAGCTATTGAACCGCGGAATTATCCCTGATTTTGTCACAGACCAAACATCTGCCCATGATCCGATCAATGGCTATGTTCCAAATGGCATGACGTTTGAGGAAGCGCTTGAACTACGTAAAAGTGATGTAAAAACGTATGAACAAAGAGCAAAAGAGACGATGGCTGAGCATGTTCGTACAATGCTTGAATTCCAACAAGCAGGTGCAGAAGTATTCGATTACGGTAATAATATTCGTGCGTATGCCAAAGAGATGGGTGTAACAAATGCCTTTGATTTCCCTGGTTTTGTTCCAGCGTATATTCGTCCTTTATTCTGTGAGGGGAAAGGACCATTCCGTTGGGCTGCACTTTCAGGTAATCCAGAGGACATCTATAAAACAGATGCACTAGCAAAAGAAATGTTTGCTGAAGATGAAGGTCTTGTGAATTGGATTGATATGGCGCAAAAGATGGTGAAATGGCAAGGGTTACCTGCGCGTATATGCTGGTTAGGCTATGGTGATCGTCACCGTTTTGCACTGAAGGTTAATGAAATGGTTGCCAATGGAGAGTTATCAGCACCGATTGTCTTTGGTCGAGATCATCTAGATTCTGGCTCTGTTGCATCACCAAATCGTGAAACAGAGGGCATGCTTGATGGTACTGATGCAGTATCAGATTGGCCAATTTTAAATGCACTTGTTAATACAGCAAGTGGTGCGAGCTGGGTAAGTGTCCATCACGGTGGTGGTGTAGGAATGGGTTATTCGCAACATGCTGGTCAAGTGCTAGTAGCGGATGGTTCTGAGCTAGCTGCTGAGAAGATTGCACGAGTGTTAATTTCGGATCCAGGAATGGGAGTTGTGCGTCACGCGGATGCGGGTTATGAAATTGCAATT
This sequence comes from Lysinibacillus sp. NPDC056959, assembly GCF_042674095.1. Classification (NCBI taxonomy): domain Bacteria; kingdom Bacillati; phylum Bacillota; class Bacilli; order Caryophanales; family Bacillaceae; genus Lysinibacillus; species Lysinibacillus sp. NPDC056959. Next base: position 31,293 of record NZ_JBHURE010000033.1, read on the forward strand.
AATACAGCGAAAAACAAAGGTGTGCATATACCAATGTTAAAGGATGATGCTAAGTGACTATTTTAATCAAGAATGCCAACGAAGTGATCACGTTAAAAAGTGCCGTACAAGGTCCGCGTACAAAGGAACAAATGCGTGACATTGCAATAGTGGAAAATGGCAGTGTTTTAATGGAGGGAAATAGCATTATAGCGGTAGGTTCACTTACACAGCTAAAAGCGGATTTCCCTGATCTTGTAAAGGTTGCTGAAGTTATTGACGCCTCAGGTAAGATTGTAATGCCGGGTCTTGTCGATTGTCATACGCATTTAGTTCATGGAGGTACACGTGAGCAGGAATTTAATATGCGACTCAATGGTGCCACATACATGGAAATTATGAATGCGGGTGGCGGGATTCATGCTACAACAAAGCGGACACGAGAAACTAGCTTTGGTGATTTATATGTAAAAACGATGAATCATTTAGATGTGTTTTTGAAGCATGGTGTCACAACGGTTGAGGCAAAATCAGGCTATGGCTTGGATTGGGAAACTGAAAAGAAACAGCTAGAAGTAACAAAGGAATTGCAAGCTACACATGACATTGATGTCGTTAGTACCTTTATGGGGGCGCATGCGGTGCCGCGTGACTATAAAGGACGTGAAGATGAATTTGTGGATCTAGTCATTCATGATATGCTACCGAAAGTAGCTGAGCTAAACCTTGCAGAATTCAATGATGTATTTTGTGAAAAAGGTGTATTTACGCCAGAGCAATCACGACGCATTTTAGAGGCAGGGAAAGCGTTGGGGTTAACACCGAAAATTCATGCAGATGAAATTGAGCCTTATGAGGGAGCGGAGCTTGCTGCAGAAGTAGGAGCCATTTCTGCGGAGCACTTATTAGTTGCTTCTGATGAAGGGATACAAAAAATGGCTGAAGCTGGAACGATTGCTGTGTTACTACCTGGAACAGCATTCTTCTTACGTGCACCATTCGCGAGAGGACGCCTAATGATTGATGAAGGGGTACCTGTAGCTATTTCAACTGACTTTAACCCTGGCTCATCTCCAACGTTAAGTCTGCCATTTATTATGAATTTAGCTTGTATGCATATGGGGATGACACTGGAGGAAGTGTTAACGGCGACAACCGTTAATGCAGCATACGCAATTAATCGTGGACATCAAATTGGCTCCCTTGAAGCGGGTAAACAAGCTGACGTCATTATATTGGATGTTGCCAATTACAAGCAATTGCAATATTTCTATGGCATGAATCATACGAATACTGTCATTAAAAATGGGCGAGTTGTCGTACAGGATGGAATTCTTTTGAAAAATCAATTAGTAAATTAAATAATAAAAAAGACATAAATAAGGCAGAAATGCTTTGTTTATGTTTTTTTTATGGAAAGTTGTTCTTCTTATTCTTTTATAAAAAGAGTTGAAATTGTTAACTGGAAAAGTTATCATGTTATTAAGTAGTAATTATTGAATTGCAAATTACTACCCCTGCAAAACATTGAATCAAAGGAGTTATTTTAAAATGACAAAATATCGTTCACAAGAAGAAGTTCTTGCGAATTATGATTCTTCTAACTATATAACACCTGATGGATATACATCAGATATCGCAATTTTTACAATAACATCCGAAAAAGTAGAGGAAAAAGCACCTCCGATGATGACGCTTAAAATCATGTTGATTAAACGGGCCGAAAAAGATCATGAAGGAAACCCGAATATCGAAGATGGAAAATGGGCGCTTCCAGGTGGATTTGTAGATGCGACAAAAAGGGAAACCGCCTATATGGCTGCTAAAAGAGAATTGAAGGAGGAAACGAATGTAGATAGTCTACACATTAAGCACTTTGGTGTCTATGATGATATAGATCGTGATTCTCGAGGTTGGATGATTTCAAATGCCTTTTATGCAATCGTTCCAGAAGTATACATTGACCAGCGTCAAGCAAATGACGATGCGGCAGAAGTAGAACTTTTCGATATAAATGAAGTTTTCAAACTCGATTTAGCCTTTGATCATCGGAAAATTATTTCAGACGCTTTAGAATTTATTAAGAAAGATATGATACAAACAACAGTTGCTAAAAATTTTTTACCGGGAGAATTTACATTATCTGAACTACAAAGAGTTTTATTGACAGTGGGAGATGATCCACGTATTGCAAATGATTCGGTGTTCTTTACAAAAGCGCCTAAGCTGCCTTTTATTGAAAAAGTTTTAGATGAAGATGGGAAACCGAAGAAAACGAAAAGAAATTCATTTAGACCATCGCAATTATATTCTTTTAATGACTTCGAAATCGTAGAGTCAATTTATCATTAGGAAAGCATCAGTCTTTCCTAATTAATTTTCAATATACTAATTTGTAATTTATTAATTACTAATTAAATGAGAAATTGGAGTGATGGAAATATGTCAAAGCGTGCATTGATTAATATTGATTATACAGTGGATTTTGTAGCTCGAGATGGAGCCTTAACTTGCGGAAAACCGGGGCAACTATTGGAAGTGGTAAATACACAATTAACAAAGGAATTTATGTCAAATGGTGATTTTATAGTTTTCGCTGTTGATGTTCATGAAAAAGAAGATAGCTATCACCCAGAAACAAAGCTTTTCCCTCCTCACAATATTCGAGGTACGAGGGGGAGAGAACTATATGGCTCTTTAAAAGAACTATATGAAGAAAATAAAGAATTAGATCATGTCTACTATTTGGATAAAACCAGATATTCTGCTTTTGCAGGTACGGATTTAGAGATTAAATTGCGTGAACGAGGCATTACTGAACTGCATTTAATCGGTGTATGTACGGATATTTGCGTTCTTCATACAGCGGTAGATGCCTATAATAAAGGATTTAACATTGTTATTCATAAAGATGCAGTAGCGTCTTTTAATCAAGCAGGGCATGAGTGGGCGTTAGGACATTTTGAGCATTCTCTCGGAGCTACTATTATGTAAACGGAGGAACAGGGTATGAAATATGCGGACGATAGCTACATGTTGCACACGGACTTATACCAAATAAATATGGTGGAAACGTACTGGAATGATGGTACACAAAATCGAACAGCGGTTTTTGAACTATACTTTCGACAACTTCCGTTCGGGAATGGCTATGCGATATTTGCGGGCTTAAAAAAGATAATGGAGTTTATCAAAAACTTTGGTTTTTCTAATAGTGATATTCAATATTTACGCGAGGAAGGAAAATACTCAGAGGAATTTCTTAAATACCTTCAAAATCTAAAATTTACAGGTACTATTTCTGCAATGAGGGAAGGTGAATTAGTATTTGCAAATGAACCTATTTTACGAATTGAAGCCCCTTTGGCAGAAGCTCAGTTAATGGAGACACCTTTATTGAACATCGTTAATTTCCAAACTCTTATTGCAACGAAGGCTTCGCGCATTAAACAAGTGATTGGAAAGGATATCACGATGGAATTTGGTACTCGTCGAGCGCATGAATTTGATGCAGCGATTTGGGGAACTCGTGCAGCTTATATTGGTGGATTTTCTGCAACTAGCAATGTCAGAGCTGGAAAATTATTTGGCATCCCTGTCTCAGGTACTCATGCACATGCCATGATACAGGCATATCGTGATGAATACACTGCATTTACAAAGTATGCAAATACGCATAGAGATTGCGTTTTCTTAGTAGATACGTATGATACGTTACGCTCGGGTGTCCCTAATGCAATTCGGGTCGCAAAGGAGTTTGGAGATAAAATCAATTTTATAGGAATAAGGCTGGACAGTGGAGATTTAGCTTATCTGTCAAAAAAAGCAAGGGAAATGCTAGATGAAGCTGGCTTCACTGAAGCGAAAATTATAGCATCTAATGATCTGGACGAATACACGATTATCAATTTGAAGTCTCAAGGGGCTAAAATTGATACATGGGGAATCGGAACTAAGCTCATTACAGCGTACGATCAGGCAGCTCTTGGGGGCGTATACAAATTAGTATCTATTGAAGATGAAAACGGGGAAATGGTCGATACCATCAAAATTTCTGGAAATCCTGAAAAAGTAACGACTCCAGGCCGCAAACGTATTTATCGAATTATTAATACAGACAATGGTCATGCTGAAGGAGATTATATTGCATTGGACTACGAAAACCCGCAAGAGGAAAAACGCTTGAAAATGTTTCACCCTGTTCATACTTATATCAGTAAATTTGTAACGGATTTTACAGCGAAAGAATTACATCAAGACATTGTAGTAAATGGATCTATTCTTTACAAAGAACCAACACTTCAAGAAATTCAAGTATATGTAGAGGAGAATTTACATCTACTATGGAGTGAGTACAAACGAACAATGAATCCAGAAGAGTATCCGGTCGATTTAAGTCAAGCGTGCTGGGATAATAAAATGACAAGAATTAAAGAAATTAAAGAAAAAGTCACGAAGATGATGAATGAGAGAAACTAATAGAGAAGTGGAATGGGGGGTTAGGAAATGGCGAAAATAGGGATTTACGGATCATCCTTTGATCCAATTACAAATGTTCACCTTTGGACTGCAAGCACAGTCGCACATCGTTGCAAATTAGATAAAGTGATTTTTTTACCTTGCTCAAACAAACGAAAAGACAAGGAGATAAAAACAAAGAATACGCATCGTTGGAATATGCTGCAGTTGGCTATTGCTAAGGATAAGCGTTTTATTGCAGATTCATATGAAATGGAGCAAGAGGGCTGGAATATTTACACGTATGATACGATGAAATATTTTAGAGAACAACACCCGAATGATGAAATTCATTTTATTATGGGGGCTGATTTATTAGTCGATATTGGTGCTGGGTTGTGGAAAAGGGGAGATGCATTAGTAGCTGAGAATAAATTTATTGTAATGGCAAGGCACGGAATAGATATGTTATCAACAATTAGTCGTTCTCCTATTTTGAGGAATCATGATGATGGAAGATTCCATTTAATTGATAAAGGGTTAGCGATGGAAATTAGCTCTACCTATATTCGAGAAGAATTTGCAATGGGCGGTGAACCAAGATACCTACTCCCTGACGCTTGTTATGACTATATTAAAGAGAATAATCTTTATCAAAAATAAATTTAGGTGTGGCTTATATATGATAGTGGAGTGCGGGATAACACCGCACTTAATTTTTTTTTGGATTATCATCAAAAGTGGAGGGCATTTTTTATTTATATAGGTTCGATCTTCGTTCTGTCTGGGCGACACTTTGGAGATTAGCGATAGAGGAGTGAAGGCTAAAACCATTACCTCCTGTGATAACGCCTTCGTGACCAACATCGGTGCTGTGGCCTCGCTTTCACGCAAAAAACATCTGTCTGCTCAAGCGGCTCATCGGACGCCCCTAGCTGGAACGAAAATCAACCTCGCGTTATGTGACGCGACTTTTATTTCGAAAAGATGGTGAACTTTCTCATATTTAGTTCTTGGTAAGATATAATAAATTTAAGTGATAAAGCAAACATGCAAAGTGCTGGAATTACAAAGGGCTTTGCGTAATTACCCTCAATAAAACACAATGATCTAATGTTAGAAAGGAATTCTTAGATGTGCAGCTTACATTAACATTTCTTATTTTAGGAGCGACAATTTTTGCATTTGTGACTAATAAAGTACGAGCGGACCTCGTTGCGATTGTGTCACTTCTAGCATTTGTTATTACGGATATTTTAACACCCGCAGAAGCATTAGCTGGTTTTTCAAACTCTGTAGTTTTAATGATTGCAGGGCTGTTTGTCGTGGGCGCAGGTATTTTACGAACAGGACTTGCAGGGATGGCGGGGCAATTACTGCTAAAGTGGTCAGGTAATAGTGAGTTGAAATTATTTGTATTATTGCTCATTATTGTAGGTTCTGTCGGTGCGTTTATGAGTAATACAGGTACTGTAGCTTTGATGATGCCGATAGTTGTTAGTATTGCGATTAGTATGAAAGTAAGTCCGTCAAAATTTTTACTACCACTTTCTTATGTTGCAAGTCTTTCTGGGCTTATGACACTTATTGCTTCACCGACAAATCTTATCGTTAGTCAGTTATTGGTCGATCGTGATTACAATAAGCTAGGGTTTTTCGAAGTAACACCCATCGGTATTGTAGGGATGATTGTTGGTATTACTTATTTAGTACTTGTGCGCAACATTCTTTTACCAAATGAAAAAAGTCGTACAGAAACAAAAGCTGATTATAGACTATCTCCGAAGAAAATTATTAAGCAATATGATTTAAACAATCGTTTGTTTAAAGTGTTTGTGCCAGAGGATTCGTCGATTATTGACGCAACATTAGCGGAATTAAAGCTTCCGGCCAAATATACGCTTTGTATGATGAAAATTCACCGACGATCTCAAGAAGGTATTAATTTTTTACCGGTGACATATCAGGAAATGGCTGGTCCGACAAGTGTGATCCATGCCAAAGATGAATTGTATGTCCAAGGTGAGGAAGAGAATATTCGTCGTTTTGCTTCTGATTATAGTCTGGAGATGCAGGAACTGGCTGAAGGAGAGGCTGATGAATTAGTATCGAAGCATCTTGGTATTGCTGAGGTCTTATTAACACCGAATTCTAGCTTTATTAATAAGACCGTAAGCACCCTAGGCTTCCGAGAAAAATATAATCTTAATATAATTGGCATAAATCGTAGAGGTGGCTATAAGCTGCAAGATATGGTGACGCATAAATTAAAATTTGGAGATGCTATTTTAGTACAAGGTGCATGGGATGAAATTTTATTACTTGCAAGGGAAACACAGGATGTTGTTGTTGTCGGTCAGCCAAAGGAGCATGCTAGTGTAGCTGCAGCGACGGGGAAAGCCGGTATTGCAGGTGTCATTATGCTTTTAATGATTGTGCTAATGGCTTTTGAGATTTTCCCTGCTGTTATTTCCGTTATGATTGGCGCCGTATTGATGATATTAACAGGGTGTTTGCGTAATATGGAAGATGCATACAGCAATATGAACTTTGAAAGTATTGTACTTGTAGCTGCAATGCTTCCGATGGCGACTGCTTTGGAAAAAACAGGTGGTATGGCCATCTTATCTGATGGTATTATCAATGCGCTTGGAAACTATGGACCTTACGGAGTACTGATCGGAGTTTACATTTTAACTGCAGTCTTTGGTCAGTTCATTAGTAATACAGCCACTGCTGTATTATTCGCACCGATTGCTATGAATGCTGCGATTGCGATGGAAGCAAGTCCAACGACATTTATGATTGCTGTTGCTGTAGCAGCAAGTATGGCATTTGTTACTCCGATTGCTTCCCCAACAAATGCGCTAGTTATGACAGCTGGCGGTTATAAGTTTATGGACTTTGTGAAGATTGGAATACCACTACAGATTATTATGTTTATCGTTATGATGCTGGCAATTCCATTTTTCTTCCCATTTTAAAAACTCGGTTTCTATACCGAGTTTTTTATTTATTTTTTATTGATGGTTATGATAAAATTCTATTTTAGATACTAATAAAAAGTTAAATCAACTTGAGATGTAGAGTCTAATGATAATTTTTTTGTAAGTATATAAATAGGAAGTTTCTCAATGAAATGAAAAGGTATAAAATTTTATTAGAAAAAGTGTTGACCTTTTTGAATCAAGAGTGTAGTATTATACGAGTCGCTAAGATAACTTCTGAAAAATAATTAAATTAAATAAAATTAGTTGTTGACATCGAGTTTGCAGCATGTTATTATATAAGAGTTGCTGCTGAAAAACAGCGACAAGATGAACCTTGAAAACTGAACAAGCAAAACGTAATCAATAAAGTTTTTAGTAGCTAACCTTGAGTTAGTGAACGAAACAAAATTTTGGACATCAAA
>NZ_JBHURE010000034.1:0-38853 GCF_042674095.1 Lysinibacillus sp. NPDC056959
TGCGTTATTCATCTTAATTGAACCGCCGTATACGGAACCGTACGTACGGTGGTGTGAGAGGTCGGGAGCTAATCACTCCCTCCTACTCGATTGTTGAAAAACTATTGTGTCAATGAAATTAAGGTGTCATATTAAATAAAGTATGGCTCTTTCGGCAAAACGAGTGGTTGATTTCCGTTCCGGCTGTGCGCTTTGCCGCTGACGCTTCGCTTTCGCGCAGAGCAGAGCTTCCTGGGGGCGTCCGATGGGAGCCGCTTCACTCGCGTTGCTCGCTGCAGGGTCTCGGGCCAACACGATGTTGGTCACGAAGGCGTTATCACAGGATGTGATGGTTTTAGCCTTCGTGCCTCTACCGCTAATCCCGAAGGAGTCGCCCAGCCTCCACTCCAATCAACACTTTACATAGCAAGTATTTTCTTGAAGGGCACTCTAATTTATAGTTATAAAATTAGACTACAGCAGTTTTGTGAAAAAGCGAAGCATTAGCAATAGTTACAATGCGTCACTGTTATAAGTCTTTCCTGTTCGATAAGCAATAGTGTTACTTTTGAAATGAAAGAAATTCATAAAAATTCTACGCTATTGCTGATTGGAGTGGAAGGCTACTCGACTCCCGTGGGAAAGCGAGACAGGCGAGACCCTGCACGGAGCGCAGCGGAGGAAGCGGCTCGACGCTCGCCCACAGGAAAGCGAGTAGCCTGGAACGGAAATCACCCTTTAAAGAGCCACACTATTCACCGAGACATCCTTTCCAATTTTGTTTTTTAAAAGCATGGATGCTTGTAAGAACACTTTGCTATGCATTTTTTTGTGAGTTTATACCATAATAAGGACTAATTTAGGCGATTTTATTTTTCAGAAAATAAGAACTTTAATATTATGAATATATAATGTTCATCTTTTTTGAAATTGTGTTATACTAATCACCGTAAAGTATATAATTAATCTGAGTATGCACTCACAGGAGGATTTTTTAAATGACAGTATCAGTTGCTATTAATGGTTTCGGACGTATCGGACGTATGGTTTTCCGCCAAGCGATCGTACAAGAAGGTTTAAATATCGTTGCAATTAACGCCAGCTATTCAGCTGAAACGTTAGCACATTTGATTAAGTATGACACAAATCACGGAACGTTCGAGGGTTCGGTGGAGCCTGCAGGCGATGCTTTAATCGTAAATGGTAAACGTGTTCAAATTATTAGCGAACGCGACCCATTAAAATTACCATGGGCAACAATGGGTGTGGATATCGTTATTGAAGCAACTGGTAAATTTAATGATCGTGAGAAAGCAGCAATGCACTTAGAAGCAGGCGCAAAGAAAGTTATCTTAACTGCACCTGGTAAAAACGAGGACGTAACAATTGTTTTAGGTGTAAATGATGAGAAACTTGATATCACAAAACATGATGTTATTTCAAATGCTTCTTGTACAACAAACTGCTTAGCACCAGTTGCTAAAGTATTAAATGACACATTTGGTATCGAAAACGGTTTAATGACAACAGTTCACGCTTATACAAATGACCAAAAGAATCTAGACAATCCACATAAAGATTTACGTCGTGCACGTGGTTGCGCACAGTCTATCATTCCAACATCTACAGGTGCTGCAAAAGCATTGAAATTAGTGTTACCGGAATTAGAAGGCAAAATTCATGGTATGGCACTTCGTGTTCCAACACCAAACGTATCATTAGTTGATCTAGTAGTTGATTTAAATACTGATGTAACTGTAGATTCTATCAACGCTGCATTCGTTAAAGCAGCTACTGAAGGTCCAATGAAAGGTATTTTAAACTTCTCAGTTGAGCCTCTAGTATCTTCTGATTACAATACAACAACTTACTCTTCAACAGTAGATGGACTTTCTACAATGGTATTGGGTAACCGCAAAGTGAAAGTGCTTGCTTGGTACGACAATGAGTGGGGTTATTCAGCACGTGTTGTAGATCTTGTTAAAAAAGTGGCAAAAGCTTTAGAAACGGTTAATGCATAATCAAGCAAATATGTTGAGCACATTGAAATCCGAGTGATTTCAATGTGCTTTTTGTATTAGATTGTAAAATCTATGCTTGTACTTTCTGCTTTTAAGGCTTATCATGAGCACACTATCGTCAATGCGCTTTTCTTATACATAGGAAATTTGTTATAATAGAAATACTAAATTGTTGTGAAATCAGGAGAGTAATTATATGAGATGTCCATCTTGCCAATTTAACGGAACGCGTGTTGTGGATTCGAGGCCAGTTGATGATAATAAAGAAATTCGTAGACGTCGTGAATGTGAGTCATGTGGCTTCCGCTTTACAACGTTTGAAAAAATTGAAGAGACACCATTAGTTGTAGTGAAAAAAGAGGGTTCGCGAGAAGAATTTAGCCGTGAAAAGGTACTTCGTGGACTTATTCGTGCTTGCGAAAAACGACCTGTTTCTCTTGAAGTTCTTGAAGGACTAGTAATGTCTATTGAAAAAGATCTTCGCCGTATTGGGAATTCTGAAGTCCGATCTGAGGATGTAGGGGAAATGGTAATGGATCGCTTAGCGAAAATCGATGAGGTTGCGTATGTGCGCTTTGCATCGGTGTATCGTCAATTTAAGGATATCAATGTCTTTATTGAAGAAATTAAAGAAATTATCCAACGTCAAACAGAGCAGAAATTATAGGGAATAGAGAGGGGAATGACGTTGATCCATTTGTATAAGGAATTACAGCCTGCTGATTCTTTTGACATTCGTCTACCTCATGCACTTTCTACGCAGGAACGTCAATTAGTAACGCTATTTTATCAGCCTTTAATTGGAGCGGAACCAATCAGCCTTTATTTAACATTATGGGCAGAGGCTGAGCAAATGCCAAAGCAGCAAATGACACATTATTATTTAATGAATGTGTTAGGGCTTCCTATTGGCAAAGTATTTGAGGCACGTATTGCGCTTGAAGCAATTGGCCTGTTACACACATGGAAAAAAGAAGATGATGGCGAACGGAGCTTTTTATATGAGCTGATACGTCCACTTGATGCGGATAGTTTTATGAAAGACCCACTGCTGTCGATGTTTTTATTTAGTAAAATTGGGGAGCAAGCTTATCGGAAGTTACGTCAACGTTTTATTCCATCTACAAGAGATGCAGAATTTAAAGATGTATCACGTGCCTTCATAGATGTTTTTAAGCCTGTAAGTACAAGGATTCCAGATGATTTACATGCAGATACTAGTCGTAAGGATACACAGCAAAAGATATATCCGTTTTATTTTGACCAGTTTGACTTTGAACTGCTGCAAGCGGGCTTATCGGAGCAACTAGTCCCGGCAAGCCTACTAACATTTGAGGTGCGTGAAACAATAGCGAAATTAGCATTTTTATATCGCTTAACGGCACTCGATATGCAAAAGGTAGTAATTCTGGCATTAGATGATGATCTAGGTATTTCATTGGAACGTTTACGTAAGGCCGCTGCGGATTTTTATAAGCTAACGGTATCAAAAGAACCACCAAAGCTTGCTAGAGTGACTGAGCCGTCATCCGTAGAAGAACCCGGCCAAAAAACAAAAGACCAGGAGCTTCAGCAATATTTAGAGACGACTCCACCAGTGCAAGTATTGCGAGATATCAATAATGGCAAAGAACCGCTACAGACCTCCGTACAGCTTGCAGAGAGTTTAATTGTCCAGCATGGAATGCCGGTAGGGGTTGTTAATGCTCTTCTGGAATATGTAATGCTAACAACTGATATGAAGCTACCTAAGAAATATGTGGAAACGATTGCGGATCATTGGGTACGTAAAAATATTCAAACAGCAAAAGAAGCAATGGAGCTAGCACGTAAAGAACATGATAAGTACACTACGTGGAAAAATAAACCTCAGTCTTCGGCAAAAAAGAACTCTTACACAAAAAATCGCCGAGAGGAAAAAGTACCAGATTGGTTTTATAAGCGTAATGAAAAATCAGAGGAAGTATTAAAAGATACAACAAATACTGGCACTACTGATTTTGAAAAGGAAAGACAAAAGATACTAGAAAAATTAGGTAATATTCAAAATAAGGTAGGTGAATGACAATCGAACCGATTAATGGACCATTAAAAAGAGCAATTAAGGTACCATCATTTCAAGAACGATATGAAGCGATGCGTAAAGAAATATTAGAAAACCCTCGTGTGCAAGAGTTTTTAGCTGAACATATGGATGAGTTAAGCTATGATGCGGTTGAACGTAATTTACCGAAGCTCCATGAATTTATTAGTCAATCTACAGTCTGCTGTGGCTGTGACAATACAGAAAATTGTACAAATTACTTAAAAGGTTTTTTACCTACTTTACGTGTAGTAAGGAGTACTGTTGAAATTGATTATGTACGATGCGAGCAAAAGATACGTGAAGATGAGCGCCGTGATGTTGCTAATATGATAGCAAGTATGCATATGCCAAAGGATGTGCTACAAGCTACTATAAGTGATTTATTTATTGATGATCATACACGTCTTGACATTGCAAACCGTGCGACTGATTTTGTTCAAAATGTACTAGATACAGGGAATTTGCCTTCTAAAGGCTTTTATTTGTATGGTCAATTTGGAGTGGGGAAATCTTTTGTGTTAGGCGCATTAGCTAATGAACTTGCGAAGGCTAAAGTAAAGTCAGTTGTAGTTTTTGTGCCTGAATTTTTACGAGAAATGAAAAATGCAATTGGCGATAACACATTGAATGAAAAAATAGACTATGTGAAAAAGGCACCAGTGCTAATGCTTGATGATTTAGGAGCCGAAACAATGACTGCTTGGACGCGTGATGAAATTTTGGGGACTATTTTCCATTACCGCATGGCAGAGCAATTGCCAACATTCATTACATCTAATTTTAATTACGATGAGTTGGAGCATCATTTAGGACAGTCACAAAAAGGTGACATAGAAGTCGTGAAGGCTGGACGTGTTATGGAACGTATTAAAGCCTTGACAGAGCCGATTAAAATGGGCGGGCAAAATAGACGTATGTAAGATTGGCAGTTGCATTTTATGACAATCGAGCGTATACTGTCACATATAATAATTAACTTCTTTCAACTGGTGTCCAAACACTTACTGAAAAAGTTAAAGCCTTCGGATTATGCCGAGGCATAATTGATCAAATGCATTGATGAGGACATGAATTTTGTGTAAGGCTTTTAGAGAGGGAAGTCATTGGCTGTAAGCTTCCTAGTTTGAGCACATTATTTACTACCTGCTGAGCAGCGAAAGGGATAATCTTTCGCCGGTCCCTAGCCCGTTAGCTAGCCTTGAGCTTCGTCTGACTATAAAAAGTCGGAAGGAAGAAGGGTGGAACCACGAGCATACGCTTCGTCCCTTTCGTAGGGACGGAGCTTTTTTTATTTTCGTTCAGTGGAAAATAGTGGTGAACGAATGCGGATGTAGTTCCTTTTCAGTGAGTGTCCAAACACCTATTGAATGAGGATCAATTCCGGGGATTCTTTGACTTCAATCATGCATCACAACAAAACTATAAGGAGTGCAGAAAAATGTCAGATATGATTAAATTAACTTTCCCAGATGGCGCTGTAAAGGAATTTGCAAAAGGCACATCTACTGATGACGTAGCATTATCAATTAGCCCAGGACTTCGTAAAAAAGCATATGCGGGTAAAGTAAATGGTGTCTTAGTCGATTTAAAAACACCAATTGAAGAGGATGCAACAATCTCAATTATTACTCAGGATGATGAGGAAGCACTGGAAATCTTACGTCACTCTACTGCGCACTTAACAGCACAAGCGATTAAACGTTTATACCCAGATGTTAAACTTGGTATCGGTCCAGTTATTGAAGGTGGCTTCTACTACGATATCGATTCACCAACTCCAATCACTGCTGAAGACTTACCAACAATCGAAAAAGAAATGAAAAAAATTATCGCTGAAAACCTAGAGATAGAGCGCAAAAATGTTAGCCGTGCAGAAGCACAAGCGATCTATGAAAAAATCGGCGATGAATATAAATTAGAATTACTTGAAGCGATTCCAGCAGATGAGCAAGTTTCTATTTACCATCAAGGTGAATTTTTCGACCTTTGCCGTGGTATCCACGCACCATCAACTGGCAAGCTTCGTGAGTTTAAACTTCTTTCATTAGCTGGTGCTTACTGGAGAGGTAACTCAGATAACAAAATGCTACAACGTATTTATGGTACAGCTTTCTTTAAAAAAGAAGAATTAAAACATCACCTACAAATGCTTGAAGAAGCAAAAGAACGTGATCACCGTAAAATCGGTAAAGAATTAGAGTTATTTACAACTTCTCAAAAAGTTGGTCAAGGTTTACCGCTGTGGCTACCAAACGGTGCGACAATCCGTCGTGTTATTGAGCGCTATATTGTAGATAAAGAATTATCTCTTGGTTATAAGCATGTTTATACACCAGTACTTGGTTCTAAAGAGCTGTATCAAACTTCTGGTCACTGGGATCATTACCAAGACTCTATTTTCCCACCAATGGAAATGGACAATGAAACATTAATTATGCGTCCGATGAACTGTCCTCACCATATGATGGTGTACAAAAACAGTAAGCATTCTTATCGTAACCTACCATTACGTATTGCTGAGCTTGGTACAATGCACCGTTACGAAATGTCAGGTGCTGTTTCAGGTTTACAACGTGTACGCGGGATGACTTTAAATGATGCACATATTTTCGTTCGTCCAGACCAAATTAAAGTGGAATTCCAAAAAGTAGTACAATTAATTTTAGAAGTTTACAAAGACTTCGATTTAAATGATTACTCATTCCGTTTATCTTACCGTGACCCAGCGGATACTGAAAAATACTTCGACGACGATGCAATGTGGGAAAAAGCACAAAGCATGTTAAAAGAGGCAATGGATGAGCTTGGCTTAGATTACTTTGAAGCTGAAGGTGAAGCGGCATTCTACGGTCCTAAACTAGACGTGCAAGTAAAAACTGCAATTGGTAAAGAAGAAACTTTATCTACAGTTCAGCTTGACTTCTTATTACCAGAACGCTTTGACTTAACTTATGTAGGAGAAGATGGTAAACCTCATCGTCCAGTTGTTATTCACCGTGGTGTAGTATCAACTATGGAACGCTTCGTTGCCTTCTTAATCGAAGAATACAAAGGTGCATTCCCAACATGGTTAGCACCAGTACAAGTTGAAGTCATTCCAGTTTCAAACGAAGCACACTTTGATTATGCTAAACAAATTGAAGAGCAATTAACTGCAGCAGGCTTACGTGTTGAAATGGATGACCGTGAAGAGAAACTAGGTTACAAAATTCGTGAAGCACAAATGAAAAAAATCCCGTATATGCTTGTTATCGGAGATAAAGAAGTAGAGGCTGCTGGCGTAAACGTACGTCGTTACGGCTCAAAAGATTCAGAAACAATTAGCTTCCAAGACTTCTTAGCTAACATTAAAGCAGAAATTACAAAATAATTTTAATTTCTATTAGCATGATGGTTGATATAAGTTAATTGAAGTGAAGACTGGACGACTCCATGGGGGATTAGCGTCACAGATGTGACCATGTAGCGCATTGGACGCCCCCAGGAAGCTCTGCATTGTGCGAAAGCGTAGCGACAGCAACAACAAAGAGCCCAGCCGGAACGGAAATCAACGACCTCGCATCATGATGATAACCACTATAATGGTTTAGATTAAAAGTTTTTAGGTTACTTTATCTTTATTCAGAAGAAGATTCCCACCTCTAAAGGTGTAGAGATAAATGGGTATGTGGTTCCTTTTTAGTGTGTATCCAAACTCATACTAAATGAAGATAAAGCCTCCGGCGGATGTCACGGATTTTGAAAGGAATGAATTGTGCTGGCACAATTCAAAATCCGGACGCAATTACGCCAAGGCGAAATTGTTTTAGAAATAAGCTAAAAACATTTGACAGCTTATTAAAGTACATGTTAATATAGTTAAGGTTAATGAATACAAAGTTTGTGGTTGAAGTAGAGGCTGCCCGCTTCTCACCTGATACAACGCTCTTGGGCTGTGAACAGGTATGACACGTTGAATTGTTTTGCGTAGACTTGCGCATGCACATATAGCGGGCGGACATCTTCAAAGTGTCCGCCCTTTTTTTATGGACATGACAAGATGATGTACCGTTCAACCGGGCAAGACTTTGCCCAAACCATGTATTCGCGACAACTACTTGGAGGTGGATTACTATTAGCAAAGACATGTATGTAAACGAAGGCATTCGCGCACGTGAACTTCGATTAATCGATCACAATGGTGACCAGCTTGGTGTAAAGACACGTAACGAAGCGCTAGAAATCGCCACTCGTGTAAACTTGGATCTTGTCCTTGTGGCCCCTCAAGCCAAGCCGCCAGTCGCTCGTATCATGGACTATGGTAAATTTAAGTTTGAACAGCAAAAGAAAGACCGTGAAATTCGTAAAAATCAAAAGGTCATCGTAATGAAAGAGGTTCGTCTGAGCCCAACAATCGATGAGCATGATTTCCAAACGAAGCTACGTAATGCGATTAAATTCCTTGAAAAAGGTGATAAAGTTAAATGTAGCTTACGTTTCAAAGGTCGTGCGATTACACATAAAGACATTGGTCAACGTGTGTTAGATCGTTTTGCTGAAGCTTGTGCTGAAGTATCGACGGTTGAACAAAAACCGAAGATGGAAGGCCGAAGCATGTTCTTAGTTCTTCAACCAAAGAACGAGAAATAATATTAGACGAACAGTTTAGGAGGAATTCGACATGCCAAAAATGAAAACTCACCGTGGAGCTGCGAAACGTTTCAAAAAAACGGGTTCAGGTAAATTAAAATATGACCGTGCTTATGGAAGCCACTTATTCGCAAACAAATCTACAAAACAAAAACGTCACCTACGTAAAGCAAACATCGTTTCATCTGGTGACTTCAAACGCATCAAATCATTACTTGTTTACATGAAATAATTTGACAACACAAAATAACTAATATTCATTTTTTAATGAAAAGCAGGAGGTAATTCATATGCCACGCGTAAAAGGCGGAACAGTGACGCGCAAACGTCGTAAAAAAGTATTGAAATTAGCTAAAGGTTACTACGGTTCAAAACATACATTATATAAAGTTGCTAACCAAGCAGTAATGAAGTCAGGTCAATATGCATACCGTGACCGTCGTCAGAAAAAACGTGATTTCCGTAAATTATGGATCACTCGTATCAACGCAGCTGCTCGCATGAACGGTCTTTCATACAGCCGTTTAATGCACGGATTAAAAGTTGCTGGTATCGAAGTTAACCGTAAAATGTTAGCTGACCTAGCTGTAACTGATGCAGCAGCATTCACTCAATTAGCAGACACTGCAAAAAAAGCAGTAGCTAAGTAATTTTTGACAAAGTTATTGAAAGACTGATGGATTTATCCGTCAGTCTTTTTTGTGTTAGAGTAGTAGTAAATAGAAAATTTAAAGGAGTATTCAATGGGACAGGCATTATTAGCGTATATGGCGATTGTTTCTATCGTCCTGCTTGTTATGATGGGCATGGATAAATCAAAAGCAAAAAAACATGAATGGCGTATTGCAGAACGTTCACTATTTACATTAGCAATTGCTGGAGGTGCAGTAGGTGGCGTGCTAGGAATGTATTTATTCCGTCATAAAACACGACATAACAGCTTTGCATTTGGTTTCCCACTGCTAGCAGCTATTCAAATTTTTATCCTAGTACAATTATGGTGATAAAACCGGAAAATGTTCCGATAAATCACAAAAAGATTCCGATAAATCACAAAAAGATTCCGATAAAACCTGAGAATGTTCCGATAAATAAAAACACATCCTCATTCTGAGGATGTGTTGTGCATAAGCTTTTCAATGGGCTGCTTCCAATTTATTTTTGCGCTCGGATAGTTCAATAGAATTTCTTGCTGTAAGTATACAAAGTCTTTTTTCGTAAAACCTTGCAGTGTAGCGGCGTCACGGGCGCCAACGAAAATCGTCACAACTTCAAAGGCATCTTCAGTCGTGCCGAGGTATTTTTCACCTTCGAAAAGAGCACCCTTGTAAGAGATGAAGAAATTTTTTCGGACATTTTTGACGTCATCATAAAAATAATATTGGCCTTTTTCATAGGCCTCATCAAGTTTTCGCTTAGGATCGGTTATATAACGAATCGCTTTATAAAATACATAGATAATAAGCGTAATAACAGCTAGACGAATAAGTAACGGCAACATTTTTAATTTCCCCCTTGAAGAAAGGTTATTCCTTCCTATACGATTGTAAGGGACAATTAGTTTCACTTTATATAAATATTTTTAAGAAATTTAGGAGAAAAATATGAATTTACAAAAATTGTTTAAAATGCAAAAAGAGCTTGATGATTTCATCGAAAAAACACAAAATATTGAACGTGATGTATTTAAAGAAAAAGGTTTAGCCTTAATGGTAGAGCTAGCCGAACTTGCAAACGAGACACGTTGCTTTAAGTTTTGGAGCACAAAGGGAGCTTCAGAACGTGATGTGATTCTAGAAGAATATGTGGATTCGATTCATTTTATATTATCACTTGGCCTATTAAAAGGTTTTACAGCGATAGAAAAATGGCCAGTGATTGAAGAGAAGAGAGATTTAACAGAGACATTTTTAATGACACAAGGCAATATTTTAAGTTTTATTAGTCAACCAACTGAGGATAGATATTTAGTGATCTGGCAATGCTATGGATTACTTGCGTATAATCTAGGCTTTACGTTTGAGGACGTAGTTGCGGCATATATAGAGAAAAATGAAGAAAATTATAATCGTCAGCGTTCAGGGTATTAAAGTAAGAAATCCAACAATTTTCAGACGATTTAACTAGGAATATTTCGGTAAACGAAGTATAATAGAGGAGATATAAGAGTCGGGAGGTAAAAGGATGACACAGCTAGATTCAACATTACAAATGTTTAAAGATTTAACAGATGCGAATGGTATTGCAGGTAATGAACGTGCACCGCGCGAGGTCATGAAAAAATACATTGGGCCATATGCAGACTTAGTTGAACAGGATAATTTAGGTAGCGTCATTGCTAAAAAAGTTGGCGATGAAAATGGCCCTAAAATTATGGTTGCAGGTCATTTAGATGAAGTAGGCTTCATGGTTACTCAAATTGATGACAAAGGGTTCATCAAATTTCAAACTGTAGGCGGCTGGTGGAGCCAAGTTATGCTTGCACAGCGTGTAACAATTACAACACGTAAAGGCGATGAAATTATTGGGGTTATTGGTTCTAAGCCTCCTCATATTTTACCAGCAGATGTGCGTAATAAAGTGGTAGACATTAAAGACATGTTTATCGATGTTGGTGCAGCTTCAAAAGAAGAAGTGCTTGAATGGGGCGTACGTCCTGGCGATATGGTAACACCATATTTCGAATTTAATGTGATGAAAAACGAAAAATACTTATTAGCAAAAGCATGGGATAACCGCATTGGTTGTGCAATTGCCATAGATGTTATGAAAGCTTTGCAAAATGAAAAGCATCCAAACATCCTTTATTCTGTAGGGAATGTTCAAGAGGAAGTAGGGCTTCGTGGTGCGAAAACAGCTACACATAAAATCCAACCAGATATCGGCTTTGCTGTCGATGTAGGTGTAGCAGGAGACACACCAGGAGTAACTGCAAAAGAATCAACTAGTAAAATGGGTGCTGGTCCACAAATCGTTGTTTACGATGCATCGATGGTCTCACACCGTGGCTTACGTGAATTCGTATTAGATGTGGCTGATGAGCACAATATTCCATATCAATTCGAGGCAATGGCTGGTGGCGGTACAGACGCTGGTTCTATCCACGTAACTGCAAATGGTATACCTGCTCTATCAATCGGTATTGCAACACGCTACATCCACTCACATGCAGGCATTTTACATCGTGATGATTATGATAATGCTGTAAAATTAATGGTGGAAGTTATTAAAAAATTAGACCGTGATGCAGTGAATAAAATTATTTTTGACTAAGCGTGGAAAGAACTAAATAGATATACCATAATTTTGCCTTCTAACAAAAATGTTAGGAGGCTTTTTTTGAAATAAAGGACTTGCATACTTGAAGTTCAATCATACACGCCTGTTACAGATACCGAGACGATATGGGGAGGTCTAATTCCCATACACCAATATTTGTAAATGTAATACACTCTAGATGTAATAACTGATTATTCAGTTATTCAACTGATTGGGTGGTAGGGTTAGTGAAAGAAGTACTTGGAATAATGTTGCGATATGGACGCAAAGCGATGGGGGAGTAGTATGTTTATAGTTAGAACAGCTATTTTATGGATTATTATATCAACGATCATTAATGCATATTTAATGACATTACCCATACCTGTTTTACGAAAAAGAGATTATCCGGCTAGCTATCTAATTAAACGCAATAATAGGATAGATATACAAAACAATAGGGAATGTGCAGCATTTTCAACAGCATATGTGTTGCGTCATTTTGGAATGGAGGCCGATGGTGATGAGTTATATACTAATTTCCCTAGTAAAACGAGGTCAGGCAATGTATATCCAAAGGGAATCCGTACGGTGTTAAGAAAAAAGGGATTTAAAACAAGCTATTATAAAGGAAATATAAATACATTAAAGTACGAAATTAGTAAAGGGACTCCCGTAATTGTTTTTATTAAAGTACATAAGGATCGTAATAATTTGCATTTTGTCCCTGTCGTAGGATATGACAAGGAGTATGTCTACCTTTCAGAATCAATAAGGGAACTGGCGAATTGTAATGATGATAACAATAGCTATAATCGAAAAGTTCCTATTAATGAATTTAGGAAATTGTGGAATGTGAAAAATATTAATATGGTTCTTTATAGCAATACTTACATAACTGTAGACGCCACACAGAGCTAATGATATTTTTACTCAAAACAGCCCTCAAATTTAAATGTTTGAGGGCTGTTTTTTTATGTCGATAAACTAAGAAAGTTAGGTGATAAATTCAAAATTGTTATCGATAATTTAACAATACTTATCGATAAATTCATATAATCATCTATTGAACCTTTAAAAGCTGCAATATATTTTTACCTATTTGACTAGGGTTTGCCGCCAAAATAGGAGATCGATAATTTGATAAAACAACGACGCCTGTTTGTTGTGTTTTATCAAAACCTAAATAACTAGAGAAAGCTTTCGTCGAACCATTATGCCAAATGATATTGTGATCGAGTTGCCATCCTAGACCAATACCTATATTTTCTGAAAAAGTTTCAGTCGTTTGATGGGTTAATGTATAACCTAAATTTTCATCACTTAAATGTACTTTCGTAAATTTTAAAAGATCATTAACAGTTGAACGGACTGCCCCTGCTGCCATAAATTCATTCATTTGGAGTGGTGGCTTTTTATGTCCAAGGATAGTGTATCCTTGCAATACTGCCTCTGCTTGATCGGTAGGGATAGAGATAAACGTATTTGGCATATTTAAAGGATCTGTTAATCTTTGTTTGATAGCAGTTTCAAAATCAGTATGAAGTGTATTTGCTAAAATATATCCTAAAAGCCCCATTCCTACATTAGAATATCGAAATTTAACTTTTGGCTCGTCTGTATGCGCTTTAAAATAATGTATAGTCTCGTCCAGTGAATATTGACAAAAAGGATCACGAGGTGTTTGCGCATCAAAAACATTGTAAATGTTCTTCAGCACACCTATTCCCGGTAGCCCAGAAGTATGATTGGCTAAACGTTTGAGCGTAACTGGGTGATTATCGGGAATTGTGGAAAAGTATTTGCCTATAGAATCTTCGACATGGACTTTTCCTTCCTGAATCATCTCCCCTAATATGGATGTAGTAAAAACTTTAGAAATCGAGCCAACTTCATATATATAAGACTTTTCTTCCAGTTTAAAATTCGAGCCACCGAAAGTAAAACTAGCTTCCTGACCTTGAGAAATGATACCAATAGATAAAGCAACATTTGGGCGAGTTTTTATATAAGGATAAGCAATTTTAAAAATGTCCTTTTTTAAATTATGTAAATCCACAAGAATACCTCCATTATGAACGCTTATTTTTTTCCTGCTCCTCTGAAATAATAGAATGTAATTTTGAAAGTATGTCCTTTAATTGTAACAAAGTCCTCTCGATGGAGCTTTGAATAATATTTATAAATAAGAGCAAGCTCAATTTCCTCCTGCTTTTGAAAATAAGGATGCCCCGTTCATCTAGTTCTATAATCACTAATCTACGATCCTTTTTACTCATAGTTCTTTTTATAAAACTTTCTTGCTCCAGCCTATTTACTAATTGGCTAACAGCACTCGCGGATGTCCCCATTAACTTTGCTAATTCATAAGTTTGAAGGGGCCTTTCGTCTGAAGAAGATTTAAAAATACTGTTTGTTTTGTAGTTAATGTTTCATCCAACAAAGAGGAAAATTCTTCGGTTAACCTTAAGTTGGTTTTATATTCAACTTGATTAATCTCCTTAATAAGATGTACCAATTCCTTATCCATACGTTTTACCACCAAAATAATACATATATATAAATTATAAATATGTATTAACAATAATGCAATTTCCTTGAATATGCATAAATATTCGATTATTCGCATTTTTGACACATCAAAGATAAAATTCTAACTTTTTAAAATAAACATAAAAATTCAGTTGATTTTATAATTATGCATTGTTATACTAATCCCAACAGCAACGAAACAAGGAGTGAAGGCTATGAAATTACTTGAGGAAGTACAGCTAAAGTTAGTAACTAGCTTAAAAGATAAGGACTTATTAACCCTGCTAGACTATACAAGTGAAGAAGTTCAGCAGTTAGTTGAGTTATCGACACAGCTAAAAATGATTACTAAAGAAGGAAAATGTCCGAAGCTACTTGAAGGTAAGACACTCGGTATGATTTTTGAAAAACATTCAACTCGTACTCGTATTTCATTTGAAGTAGGTATGAACCAATTGGGCGGAAAAGGTATGTTTATGCATGCACGTGATTTACAGATTGGTCGCGGTGAATCTGTTTATGATACAGCACATGTGCTATCAGGTTATTTAGATGGCATTATGATTCGAGCGAATTCTCATGCAATGGTTGCAGAGCTTGCAGAGCATGCATCTATACCAGTAATAAATGGATTAACGGATATTTATCACCCATGCCAAGCTTTAGCGGATTTAGAAACAATCTTTGAACATAAAGGTGAACTAAAAGGACTTAAAATTGCGTATGTTGGAGATGGCAACAACGTGGCACACTCATTAGTAGTCGCTTCAGCGCATGTAGGAATGAATGTGGCAGTGGCAACACCGGTTGGCTATGAATGTGACGCAGAAGTGATTGCGAAGGCACAGGCTATCGCAGCAGCAAATGGTAGCATAATTACAATTACAAATGATCCTGTAGAAGCAGTTTTAAACGCGGACGTAGTATACGCTGATGTATGGACGTCAATGGGGCAAGAAGAGGAAACTGCAAAACGTTTACAAGATTTTGCTGGGTACCAAATAAATGATGAGCTTGTCGCATACGCAAAGCCGAATTATATGTTCTTGCACTGTTTACCAGCCCATCGTGAAGAAGAAGTAGCGTCATCTGTTATTGATGGTCCGAATTCCTATATTTTTGAGCAAGCTGAAAACAGACTTCATGCGCAAAAAGCGGTACTTGCATCAATTCTAGCATAGAACTTTAATTGCTCTACATTGAGTAAGCACAAATTTGCTTTATAGCTATACTTCTCGATTTGAGAAGTACTATATAGACAGAGTTCATATTGGCAACAGGGGGTGTCAATGTGAATAACATAACGGTGGTTGCAGACAGAGGGCTGTAAACCACGCGCGATGTATGTGATCAAGATGGATGACCACATCGCTACATAATAAAGTAACCTGGGAGACGCTAGGTTGCTTTTTTCTTGTTACGCTGCCTTTCAAGGGCGCTCTTTGAATGAACAGTTACTTTGTAAAAATATAAAACCTAGTTTTCCAATCTTTTATAGAGAATTAAAACAATTATCTATATAATAGGATAAATAAGTAATTTGAGGAGGGCTCCGGTTGAACATTGATCATATCGAGGCATTTTTATATGTCGTGCATTATAAAAGTATTCATAAGGCCGCCAATGCATTATTTTTATCTCAACCGACTGTGACTGCTCGTATTAAATCATTGGAGCGAGAGTTGAATGTCGAGTTATTCCATCGAGATGGGCGAAGTGTAATATTATCGGATAAAGGGAAGGACTTTGTTCCGTTTGCGACACAGATTGTGGAAACTTTTCAACGAGGGAAAAAACAATTAGGGGAAACGCAGGAGTCTGATGAGGTATGCATTGGTACAAATGGAGTCACAGCACAATATTTTTTAGCTTACGCTTTGCCGAAATGGAAGAAAGACTTTCCGCATTTGCATTTTCAAATCATCACAGGTTCAACAGCGGTAATTTTAGAGAAACTGCAAAGTCATCAAATCAATATGGGTCTTATTCAATATGTTCATACGGAAGGAATTTACAATGAGCTATTGCTAAGTAATGCGGTTAAACTTGTGATGCATCGGGAGCACCCCTTTATACAAAATAATGTAATGAATGCAAAGGAACTGGCACGACAGAAAATGGTGTTTTTTGAATGTGGGGCTTTTGATTGGAATTATGTGCATAAAATGTTTGAGGTAGAGGGCGTATCAGCAAATATTGAAGTGCGAACGGATCATTTAGAAGTAGCGAAAGAATTTATCCGTACAAGGGAGTATATGAGCTTCTTACCACATCTTTGTGTAAAAAAAGAGCTTGAAAATGGT
This sequence comes from Lysinibacillus sp. NPDC056959, assembly GCF_042674095.1. Classification (NCBI taxonomy): domain Bacteria; kingdom Bacillati; phylum Bacillota; class Bacilli; order Caryophanales; family Bacillaceae; genus Lysinibacillus; species Lysinibacillus sp. NPDC056959. Next base: position 16,809 of record NZ_JBHURE010000034.1, read on the forward strand.
GAATTTGTTGAGGTTGATGTTAAGCATTTACTTGATATGAATCAGCACATTTTTTTAACGTATAAAAATAAAGAGACGCTCGCACCAGCTTTTTGGAAAACAATAGTAGAGACAGCTGTACAATTTGAAAGCCTTCAAGAAAATTTAGCTACTTTCAGCAGTGGTCAACCACTTCTTTAGGTGGTGAGATGAATGCGGGTGTCCGGATTCGGCTTTGTACTTGCACAAAGAACTCCTTTCCGATTCCGTGATACCCGCTGGAGGCTTACAATTATGCCGACACATAATTGATATTGATAAAATATTTTATAAGACAGTAAAATTTTTTCTATTATGTAGCCCATTGCAAATTGTATGAATGAACGGTATTATCTTCCTCAATCCTATTTTATTTATGATTTCATAAATAAAGTATTTTTTTAAACTTAAAACATACTTAACCACTATGTTTAGTAAAAATAAAATTTGAGGAGGAGTAAATATGGTGAGACAGGACAAAATTCGATTCGGGGCTATTATTCATGGTGTAGGTGGTAATATTTCAAGTTGGCGTCATCCTAAGGTTGCTAGCAATCAAAGTGTAAGCTTGCCGTTTTATATTCAACAGGCACAAAAGGCTGAGCAAGGGAAATTTGATGTTGCTTTTATTGCGGATGGTTTGTTCATCAATGAAAAATCGATTCCTCATTTTTTAAATCGATTCGAACCACTAACTATTCTTTCGGCGCTAGCAGTAGCAACTAAAAACATCGGGTTAGTAGGCACTGTATCAACCTCCTATAGCGAACCATTTACAGTGGCGCGTCAATTTGCTTCGTTAGATCACATTAGTGGGGGGCGTGCAGGATGGAATGTTGTCACGACCCCGTTAGAAAGCACTGCCTTAAACTACAATAAAACAATTGAGCAGCACCCTAGTCACGCAGAGCGCTATCATATTGCTGAGGAATATTTAGAAGTGGCAAGGGGATTATGGGATTCATGGGATGACGATGCTTTCATTGCAGATGTAGAAAATGATGTATTTTTTGATTCGACTAAGCTACACACATTAAATCATCAGGGCCAATATTTTTCAGTACAAGGTCCGCTAAATATTGCGCGCTCTAAGCAAGGGCAGCCCGTTATTTTCCAAGCGGGTTCTTCAGATGCAGGAATTCGATTAGCCGCAAAGGGTGCAGACGCAATCTTTACACATGGTACGTCATTAGAAGAGTCACAGAAATTTTATAAAAGAGTAAAGACTGAGGTTGCAGCATTTGGACGCAATCCAGATGAAGTTAAAATTTTCCCAGGAATTTCTCCGATTATTGGCGATACGCTTGAGGAAGCGGAAGCGAAGTATCAGGAAATCGTTGAGCTCGTTTCGATAGAGCGTGCACTTGCTTATCTTGGTCGATATTTCGATCATCATGACTTTACACAATATGATGTAGATGCTCCGTTCCCAGAGCTTGGTGAAATAGGAGCAAATAGCTTTAGAAGTACGACTGATTATATTAAAAAATATGCCAAACTAGAAGAGTTAACATTGCGACAAGTTGCTTTACGTGAAGCAACCCCAAAAACGGCGTTCTTTGGCACAGCAGAGCATGTTGCTAATTTCGTACAGGAATGGTTTGAACAAGAGGCGGCTGATGGCTTTATTATAGGTGTTACTGTACCTGGAGCACTGGAGGATTTTGTAGATAAGGTTGTGCCGATTTTACAGGCTAGAGGGCTATATCGTGAAGAATACGAGGCAGACACATTACGTGGTAACTTAGGTTTACCATTTAAAGAAAGCCGTTATATCAAACAATCTGTCTAAAAACCTAGTAAACATATATGAGTAAGTGTATTTGGAGGAGGAAAGTGTATGAGCTATTCATTAGGTATATTAGATCAAAGTCCTATTATTGAGGGTGCTACAAACGAGCAGACCTTACAAAAAACAGTGGCTCTAGCACAAAAAGCAGAGAAATTGGGTTACTCACGTTTTTGGGTGTCAGAGCACCATAATACAGATACATTAGCGGGATCATCTCCAGAGGTATTAGTATCTTATCTACTTGCTAAAACAAAGTCTATCAATATCGGGTCGGGTGGAGTGATGCTTCAGCATTACAGCCCATACAAAGTAGCTGAAAATTTTCATGTTCTCGCATCGTTGGAGCCCGGGCGAGTTGATTTAGGCATAGGGAAGGCACCGGGCGGTTTACCCCTCTCTACGAAGGCGTTGCAATATGGCACGCTCAATCAAGGCGAAGATTTCGAGGGAAAATTATCATTTTTGCAGCAATTAATTGATCAAACTGTACCATCTGAGCACGAGTTATATGGAGTACAGGCAACGCCGATTCCAAAGGTAAAGCCAGCATTATTTTTACTAGGGGCAAGTCCACAAAGTGCCGCTCTTGCAGGCACATTAGGCATTGCGTTCGTCTTTGCTCGATTTATTAATAGTGACAATGACGTGTTAGCACAAGCAGTTACAGCATATCGCAAGCATTATCCAAACGGTCATTTCGCTGTTTCTATCGCAGCCTTTGCAGCCCCTACAAAAGAAGAGGCGAAAGAGTTAATTGGTGATCAAAAAATTACGAAGGTGCATTTAGCGAGTGGTAGAAGCCTAACATTACAATCGGTAGAACTTGCAAAGAAATTTGGTCAGGAATCTGGAGAGACATTTACGGTGAAGCAATATGATGCAGATATTGTATACGGTACTCCAGAAGGCATTAAAACGGTATTAGATGACTATCATGTGCGCTATCAAATTGATGAGTTTATTTTGCATACGCCTGTGTTGAAGGAATTTGAACGGGAACGATCATTTGAACTTTTAAGTCCAGTAAATTTGCAGCAAAAAGAAGCGGTAAGCTAAGGAGGAAATGAACATGGCAAAAAATATAGATGTAATTGTTTGGTCGAAGCAAGGCTGTAGCTATTGTGATGAAGTGAAAACATATTTACAACAACAAGGCATTTCATACAAAACAGTGGATGTAACACATCAGGATGCATTCCGTGACATTCTTGAAATAAAATATGGTGTCCGTTATGTCCCGGTTGTCGAAATAGGAGCAAATGGCGTCTTTAAAGCAGTAACAGAAATTGGGTTGGAGCATTTAAAAGCAGTACTTGCTGTTGATCTACCATCGCATGCATAAGAAGAGAGGGAGTTTATGAAAAAATTATCGTTTTATTTACTATTATTACTAACTTTACTTTTAACAGCTTGTACAAATACGGAAAAGTCCGAAGGAGATACTAGTGAAAATAGTGCAGCACAAGGTGGCAAGGACGTTCAAAAAATCATTGTTGGTACAGGAACCCAATTTCCAAATATCTGTTTCATAGATGACAAGGGGAATTTAACAGGATATGATGTAGAGCTTGTTCGTGCCATTGATGAGAAGCTACCAGAATATGAATTTGAATTTAAAACAATGGAATTTTCAAATTTATTATTAAGTTTAGAGACAAGGAAAATTGACTTTATTGCCCATCAAATGGAGGTCAATAGTGAACGAGAGGAGAAATTCCTCTTTAACAAAGAGCCCTATAATGTATTCCCATTACAAGTAACAGTCAATGCAAAAAACAATTCTATTCAATCCATTGATGATTTGAAGGGGAAAAACATTAGTGTTTCACCAACTAGTAACTCGGCTGTCTATATAGAGAAATACAATAAGGAACATAATTTAGGCGCTAATATTATCTATTCTTCCGGCTCGGTTGATATTCACAATCAACTTGCGACAGGTCGAATCGATGCAATCATTACAACACCATTTGCAGTAAAGTACTATAACGAAAGTAATGAGGCGCAGGAGAAGGTTGTAGGAGATGCTTTATTAAATTCAAAAGTTTACTTCTTATTAAATAAAGACGAGGCTGTCTTACATGAGCGACTTGATGATGCAATTCGAGAATTAAAGGCAGAAGGCGTCATTAGTAAGCTAAGTAAGAAATGGCTAGGTGACGATTATACGGTAGACTTCTAAACGAAATAGGAGAGGGAGAAGGAAGTATGGCTAATGATTTTGACTTCACACTAATTGCAAAAGTACTTCCAATATTGCTTCAGTATTTACCAGTAACACTTGAAATTTTAGTGTTCGCCACTATTTTTGGCATGCTGCTCGGTATAGTGATCGCTATACCAAAGCTGCTACATATACCAGTTTTGAAGCAAATCATAACGATTTATATTTCGTTTATTCGAGGTACGCCGATTTTAGTGCAATTGTTTTTAGTGTTTTACGGTATACCAGCATTATTGAAACTGGTGCATATTGATGTAACAAGAATGGATGCTATGTATTTTGTAATTATTACTTATACGTTGAGCAATGCTGCATCGTTTGCAGAGATTTTTAGAGCGGCAATTTTAACAGTTGATCGTGGACAAATGGAGGCAGCTTATTCAGTTGGATTAAGTGGAATACAGGGCTTTATTCGCATAATTCTCCCTCAGGCGATTCGTGTGGCCTTTCCCAATATGGCAAATACGATGATAAGTTCATTAAAGGATACGTCTTTAGCATTTTCAATTGGCGTTATGGATATGGTGGGACGTGGAGAAACGCTAATTGCTTCAACGACTAGAGCACTGGAAATATATTTGGCGCTGGCCATCGTTTATTATGTCATTGTTATTTTGTTAGAAAATGTATTAAAGCGCAATGAACGGTATCTTAATCGATATATGCCTAAGGAAACTGCATCTAGTTAGGGGGTAATGGCTATGACAATAGATATTGCTTTTATTTTTGAAGCGTTAAAAGAAATTAGTAAAGTATTGCCGTTAACGTTGTTCATGGCAGTTACACCTGTCTTATTGGGCACTTTAATCGGCATTATTGTTGCATTTATTCGGATACAACAAACCAAATTTCTCGCACCATTGTTTAATTTTTACGTATCTTTTTTTAGAGGCACACCTATCATTATGCATATTATGCTTGTTTATTTTGGCATACCAATTGTTGTTGATGTCTTTGCCAAGGCTTTAAAACTTGAGATTCAATCAAGCTCTATTCCTATTTTATTTTTTGTTATTTTTGCCTTGATGCTAAGTGCAGGAGCTTATGCTTCCGAAATAATTCGGTCCGGTATTTTAAGTGTACCAAAGGGACAGTTAGAGGCAGCATATGCAGTCGGTTTAACATTTTCACAGGCGATGCGACGCTATATATTACCCCAAGCATTTAGTAAATCCATCCCTAATTTCACAAATGTCTTTATTGGTTTTTTACATGCCACGTCACTAGCATTTTTCCTTTCAGTTAAAGAGTTAACTGGGGTTGCGAATATCGTTGCTTCTATTAATTTAAAATTTTTGGAGGCATTTATCGCTGTCGGGCTAATTTATTGGGGTGTTTCAGTTATCGTTGAATGGCTTGCCCATCGTATTGAGAAAAGAGTAACTGCCTATAGTAAGGGCGGCATTTAACTCCTTTTCGGCGAATGTCTTTGTACCGAAAACGTAGCGACAGGTACAGGTATTCAAACATTCGCTGAAAAGAGTACCTCAGGCTAAGAGACGTAATTATGCTGAGGCATAATGGATATAGATGATTAAATAGAAAAGGGGATTGAACAATGGCAGTAGCTGAAATAGTGATTGAGCATTTGAAAGAGGAAGACTATGCCCGGTATTTAGAGGTTCTAGTAGAGAGTTATGCACAATATGAAAAAGAATATGAAAACCCAGAGAACTGGGCATCGTACTTAAGTGATATTCGCGCATCTGTTGGTAATCCAAATGCAGAAACCATTTTAGTAGCAAAGCGTGGCAATGAGATTTTAGGGGGACTGCAATTATTTACAGATTCCGAAAAAGCGTATGGTCTGCCGGAGCTTGACATAAAGTCTACCATTGTACGCTTACTGGGCGTCCATCCTAAAGGTAGAGGGCTAGGCATTGCTAAAAAATTATTGCATGAAAGCTTCGACTTTGCACGCAATCGTCAGGATCAAGCATTATATTTGCACTCAGGTGATATTATGCAGGCTGCTATTAATCTTTATTTATCGCTGGGCTTCGTAAGAGATGAATCTAAAGAGTTTTATAAGGGAGGTAAGCTTGTAAAAAGTTTCCGCTATGATTTATAAATTTTCGTAAAATTTTTTATGCCATAGGAAAGGGTTGATTCACCCTTTTCTATGGCATTTACTTTTAAATCAGCGCTTATAAAATTTTTCCATAGGCTAAATATGGGAAAAAGCCTTCGAAGAAACGCTCGGTTGCTGGCATAAAGTAAGATCCGAAATGGAAATCAGGATCTAATGTCGTAATAATCCATGTTCCGCCAGTAGAGGTAGTATCAATATATAAAACAGCACCACCATCTTCCGTCGATATTAAAATATCTGCATTCTCAGGAGGCCAGAAGACGCCATGTTGATGCCATGTGCAGTCAGCGAGTGTTAAATAACCGTTAAATAGAGGGTGTTTTGGTTGTTGTAATATTAGACCACTTGAAGCATCTTTTTCAAGCCACCACCAAAAATTCGTTGGTCGTTCTTCCCATTGTTGAGCTGGTAGCCAACTCCATGGCTGTGGTCCAAATGCAACTACAATTCCACCTTTATCAGCAAATGATTGTATTTTTGTCACGCTAGCAAGTAACAGTTTGTGATTTAATTGAGAGGGAACAATTAGTACGTCTAAGTCGTCGATGTCCGTTTCTAGGAAATCGGGATGATAAATTAATTTTTTTATATATTGATTGAATTTTGGCTCGTGGAACGTCCGATAATGTGACTCATTACCACTATATATAACACCGATTTTTCTCATTGTACTGTGCTCTCCTTTAATGATTGTACTTCTGCTTCAAGCCATGCTAAAAATTGTGGGCGAATAAGGTCAGTTGATTTGTTTTCATTAGCATAGCCCAGTAAATCTCGTCCTGCATGGACTAAAATGGTACCATTTGTTGTAGAACGATCTACATATGTAACCGCCTTACCATTTGAGAAAGTAAGTAATATTTCTGCATCTTCTGGTGCGTGATGATAACCACGTGCAAAAAAGCCAGCAACTCCTTTTTTAAATGTCATATCTTCGGTAGTTACACCTTGGAAAATAGATGAATCTGCAGTCGGAAAAACCTCATAATCTTTATAATTACGAATAAGCTGTGGCATAAATGGACCACAGCCTGGTAGCCATTCGCGAAATAGATGGCCACAATACACTACGATTTTTTTCTCTTCTAAAAAGGCAGCAATCTTCTCACGTTGACTATACAAAAATTCTTGATCAATAAAGTTTGGTATTAGGATAACATCCACATTCTCCAAATTTGCATATGCAAAATCATATTGATCAATTATTTTTGATTCATTTCCTGTATCTTTTTGCATACGACCATTCACACCGAAAGCATGTCCAGGGTCTAGTTTTAGTATCGAAATCGGGTCACTCATATTTTATTCCTCCAAAAATAAAGTTAAGTAATAAATTATATTGAAAAAGCATTTTATGCCCTTTGAATATATTGTTCGAGGAAAAAATCCCTCTCTAATGTCTTGGAAACAAAAGGAAGCGCATAAAACTAGTTTGACAATGATAATCATTATCACTATACTGTAATATGTATTTAGATGCAAATGATAATCATTTTCAATAAAACTAAGATAGAAAGAAGGGTTCGTTTTGCAACCAATTGCTTATGTTGGTATTGATATACAGTTTTCGAGACTGACAGATGAGGATCGAAAGCGAGGATTAACATTTTTATATTTATACGATTTACCGTATACCGATTTACGTGCCTACACAGGCTTAATTATTACTAATTTAGTAGAAGAGCAATTTTTATTAGAGCATAAAGATGTTTTGAATCAATATTTGTCTCAAGGAGGCGTTATTTTTTCACTTACAGAGACATCATTACCTTGGCTAGTAGGAGTTACTAGCTGGAAGCGTTCTCCGATTCCGTTAAAGGATCGTGAAATAATTATAAAAGAGCCAATACATCCATTATTCGCAGGTATTGATGCTTATGACATTAACTACCGTAAAGGAGTTCGAGGATTTTTTTCTCGTGGTTATTTCGAAAAGATTCCATTGCATGCAGAAGTACTTGTGACGGATCAAAGTGGTGCGACGATCATTTATGTGGATCGTGATTCAACAAATGGCACAATTTTTGCAGGTGCAGGGACGGATATTTATCGGGTATTTATCGATGAAGATAATTCCTCGCGATATTTAAGTTTGCAAATGCTTACATGCATCCGAGAAGAGTATGAGCGCAATCAATTGAGGGGAGTGGAGACACAATGATTGGTATCGTAACAAATGGATTACCCTTTCAAAACCGATTTTTTAAAGACCAAGAATTTCAATATTTATATGATGATATTTTACATATTCGTGAATTACATCGATATAATATAGCAGATTATGACACATTGATTTTATCGTGCCGCCTTGATATTCCCCATTTGAGACGTTATCAATCCCAGCTTATCTCATTTATTGAATCGGGTAAGCGACTCATTATTTTTGGTGAGATTTTAGATAATTGGTTTCCTACAATTGATTGGGAGGATTCGGAAGTGAATTTCAGCTGGTGGGTACGCGAAGGCGGCGATTTACCAATGAGCGAGCAAAATACAACACATCCATTATTTAACTATATAACGCTTCATAATATGAAGTGGCATTATCATGGTTCGTTTTTACCACCAGTTGGTGCGCAATCATTACTAGACATACCAGGTGGTCGTTCACTATTTTATATCGACAACGTAAGTTTTAAAGGTGAATTAGTTGTCACAACACTAGATCCAATGTTCCATATTGGGCTTGGTTTTATCGATCAGTCGAAGCCCTTTTTACACGGAATGGCAAAATGGTTAAGAGAGGAAGAGAATTAATGAGAAAATATGGTTATTTAGCTACGCTAGCATTAACTGCAATGCTTGCAGCATGTGGCAGTCAAGATGGAGGTTCAGCGTCAAATCAATCTGCTGAATCTTCAAAAGCGGAAGTTCAGTCAACAGTAGAGGAAAAAATTGTGACAGATCAGCTTGGGCGTGAAGTAACAGTACCGGGCAAAATTGATCGTGTCGTGACAGGAGGAATATTACCTTATTTCTCTACATGGTATGTCGCTACAAACTCAACGAAAGAAATTGTTGGTATGCATCCAAATTCGTATAATGCCGCAAAAAATTCAATTTTAGCCAAAATCTCACCAGATGTTTTAAAAGCAGAAACATCATTTATTCAAAATGGTGAAGTGAATGTGGAAGAATTAATGAAAATAAATCCACAGCTCTACGTTGAAATTGCAACAGATGAGAATTCAATTAACAAAATCACTGAAGCGGGAATTCCAGTTGTTGCTGTAAAAGCTATTGATGCGGCAGCTGCTGAGCCTCTAGCAACATTCAATAGTTGGTTGACATTAACGAGTCAAATAACAGGAACAACTGACCGTGCTGATCGCTTCTTAGATGAAGGTAAAAAAGTGCAGTCTGAACTTAATGCTAAATTGAAAGATGTTGCCACAAAGGACAAGCCACGAGCAATGATTTTACATATGCATAATGATAAATCAATTACTGTCGGTGGTAGAAATTTCTTCGGAAACCAATGGCTTAATGCAACTGGAGCTATAGATGTAGCTGAAAATGATGTAGAAGGAAGAAAAGAAGTAAATATGGAGCAAATCTATGCTTGGAATCCAGATATCATTTATATCACTAACTTTACTGAAACACAGCCGGAGGATTTGCTTGAAAACAAGGTGGATGGTCAGGATTGGAGTCAGGTGAAAGCTGTTCAAGAGGGAAAAGTTTATAAAATTCCATTAGGTATTTATCGTTGGTTCCCACCAAGTGGTGATGCGCCATTAATGCTAAAATGGATGGCACAAAAAAATCACTCAACGTTATTCAACTATAAAATTGAAGATGAGATTAAAGCTTACTATAAGGATTTCTATGAATTTGATGTTTCAGATAAGGAAGTCCACTCTATTTTAAATCCTTCTTCAGATGCAGCGAAATATTAAGGACTGATTGTAAATGAAGAAATGGAGAATATTACTTTTATGGTTGCTGCCAATTTTTGTAGCAATCGTCTCTCTCGGTGTTGGAAGGTTTGAGGTAAGCTTGGAGCATATTATTAAAATCCTAGCTTCTCAAGTGTTTCCTATTGAGCAAACATGGACAAATATGGAAGAAACTGTAGTTATGAATATTCGGTTACCTCGAATCTTACTTGCTCTATTAATTGGCGGTGGTTTATCGATTGCGGGTGCAGGCTTTCAAGGTATGTTTGGAAATCCGTTAGTATCACCTGATATATTAGGTGTTTCTGCGGGGGCAGGGTTTGGAGCATCGCTTGGGATATTATTATTTGGGCAAAACTTTATTGCACAAATGATGGCGCTGATTTTTGGATTAGGTGCAATTGGCTTTACGTATTTAATTGCAGGGGCAAAGAAAAATGCACCAATTTTTATGTTTGTCTTAGCTGGTGTTGTTACGTCTGCACTCTTTAATGCATTAATTTCCTTAACAAAATTTGTGGCTGATCCAGAAGAAAAACTTCCAGCCATTACTTACTGGTTAATGGGGAGTCTTGGTACCGCGACCTATAAGGATTTATATATCGGTGGACCACTAATATTAATTGGAATTTTACTTTTATACTTGCTTCGTTGGCGATTGAATATTTTAACATTGCCGGAGGACGAGGCAGCATCAATGGGAATTCCCGTTACTCGTTTAAAGTGGTTCGTCATTTTAGGAGCGACTTTAATTACAGCCGCATCCGTGGCAGTTGCTGGTATTGTTGGTTGGGTCGGTTTAATTATTCCACATGTTGCACGTATGCTAGTCGGGAATAACAATCAATTTGTATTACCTGTATCTGTAGCTATTGGTAGTATTTATTTATTAATAATTGATGATTTAGCTCGTTCATTAACAGCAACAGAAATACCTTTATCTATTTTAACAGCAATTATTGGAGCGCCTTTCTTCGCTTATTTATTACGCCGTTCAGGAGGAGGCTGGGCATGAAAATTGAAGTGATAAACGGTAATTATCATTATGAAAAAAGACGAAAAAGATTACCTGATTTATATGCACAAGACATCAATTTCTCATTGGAGCCAGGTGAAATAATGGCGATTCTAGGTCCGAACGGAGCAGGGAAAACGACGATGTTAAAATGTATAACTGGGTTACTTGAATGGAAAAAAGGAGAAACTTTCATAGACGGCAAATCGCTTGAAACATTAAATCGTAAAGAACTATGGAAACGTGTTGGATATGTGCCCCAAGCGCATAAAATGGTATTTGGATTTTCTGTAGAAGAGCTTGTCGTTATGGGGAGGGCTCCGTATATTAGTACCCTTGCTCAGCCATCTGCGAAGGATTTGGAAGCGGCTCATCAAGCACTTGAGATGGTTGATATTTTACATCTTGCTAAAAAATCATGCAATGAAATTAGTGGTGGTGAATTGCAGCTAGCTTTAATTGCAAGAACGCTTGTTTCTGAACCAGAAGTTTTGATTTTAGATGAACCTGAGTCGCATTTGGATATTCAAAAACAAATAGTTATTTTACAAACGATTAAGCGTTTATCAAAGGAACGTGGAATCTCATGCATAATTAATACCCATTACCCAAATCATGCATTTTATCTAGCAGACCGAGTCTTGATGACTGCAAAAGAAAAAGGCATCATCTACGGTAAAGTACAAGAGGTAATGACAGAAGTAAGGATGAAGGAATTTTTCGGTATTGAGTTGAAAAAAATAATATTTGAAGAAGGAGATTACCTGGTTGAAACGATGATACCAAGCGCATTAGGGACTGAGCGTAACAGTCGATAATCTCCAAAAATAAACACGGTCTCTCCTTTCATGGCGAGATCGTGTTTTAAGTATCTACCTTATAAGTTGAAAATTTTCCCTGGATTCATAATGTTATGTGGATCAAGTGCTGCCTTTATGCTCTTCATCACTAATAAAGACGTTCCATGCTCTGTAGACTGATATTTCATTTTCCCAATACCAACACCATGTTCACCGGTACAAGTGCCACCACGCAGTAAAGCAAATTGGACGATATGTTCATTGAAGCGGTTGGCTTTTGCTTGCTCCTCAGCATCGTTTGGATCTAACATTAACAAGGCGTGGAAGTTACCGTCTCCTACGTGACCTACAATTCCGCCTGCAAGACCAACTTCCTCAAGCTGTTCACGAGCATACAAAACGGACTCAGCAAGCATAGATATCGGCACACAAACATCAGTCGACATAAGCTTTTTCCCCGGATAGGCATGGATATAAGCATAGGCCAATGAATGGCGCGCCTCCCATAGCTTATTACGAGCTGCATTGTCATGTTCAAATTCAACAGAAAGACAGCCAAAGTCCGCAAAAATTTCTCTAGCAAATTCTATATCTGCATGCATACCAGCTTCATTTCCGTGAAATTCTATAAATAGTGTCGGTTTCTCGTCATAGGATGTTTCATTATAAATATTTGCTTGTTTAATAGAGGCTTCATCGACCAGTTCAACACGGCCAATTGAAATGCCCACTTGCAGCAATGCGGTTACTGCATTGACAGCATCGCCAACTGTCGCAAAAACTGCACGTCCCGCCGCTACAAATTCGGGTATACCATAGACTTGTAAAGTCAACTCTGTAAAGCAACCTAGCGTACCCTCAGAGCCGATGAAAAGGCCATTCAAGTGATAACCAGAAGAAGACTTCGCTGCTAAGCTACCGGTATGAATGACTGAACCATCTGCGAGTACAACCTCTAAATCTCTTACTTGATCGCGCATAACACCATAACGCACTGCGGTTGTTCCACTGGCATTCGTTGCCGCCATTCCACCTAGTGTAGCATCAGCACCCGGGTCAACTGTGAATTGAAGTCCATGTTTTTTTAATTCTTTATTCAATTGGGCACGTGTTACACCCGGTTGAACTTTTACTAGCAGGTCGTCTGGTCGAATTTCTAAAATAGCATTCATTTCAGAGAAATCGATAGAAATGCCATTTGCAATGGGAATTGCATTACCTTCTAAACTTGAGCCAACACCAAAAGGTACGACTGGTACACGTTCCGCATGCGCAATTTTTAAGATGGCACTGACATCGGCCGTGGAACGAGGAAAGGCAACGACATCTGGTAAGCTCATTGTATGATGAGATTCATCCTTTCCATGTAGCTGTCGCACCGTTTCGTTTGTTGACACCTGTTCTTCAGATAAAACTTTTTTTAGTTGATTTACTATTAATTCTACAGCAACAGTCATTCCAATCCCTCCTAATTTTCTGATAAATTAAACTTTATCATGCATTTATAGGAAATGGAATGAACTGCTATAAAAAATTAGTGAGCAAAGGCTTTTTCTAATTTTTGGGTAAATGCATCCTGCTCAGCAGGACTAGATTGCTGCCACCATTTTTCGAAAAACACACCAAGCCCTGGAAGTAAATGCTCTTCACCACGGCTAATTGCATCCTCGACAATATCTTTAAATTCAGCCGCTGATTGTCCATGTACGTTTGTCGTAATCGCATCTCTTATTTGAAAATTCATCTATTTCGCCTCCTTAGTAGTAATTTGTCCAACTCTTTAAGAAATATGTATAGAATTACAGATCAATTATGCCACGGCATAATTGTAGCTGCCGCTTTGCTTTCGCACAGATAAACAATGCGTCCAGAATCGGCTTTGTGCTTAGGCATGCGTGAGGACCGACACGATGTCGGTCATTTCGGTAATGCCACAGGACGTGGCGTTTTTACCGATGCAGGTCAGTTCGCCGTATCGCATGGATGCGGTGGTTTTCGGCTAACATCCCCTAAGAACTCCTTTCCGATTTCCGTGACATCCGCCGGAGGCTTTAACTTCTGAAAGAAGTTAAAACATATCATTTTTTAAATATCACACTATTGTTGCGTATAAATATTAAAAAGTGCTTATAAAAACTTGCTGATCATATTGATAAAAGGGCTGTTCGACATCCTTGTAGCCTATTAACTAAGATAGAGGCACCTAGGAATAATGGACTGTGCACAGTCGACAGGACAATAGGATGACAACACAGCATAATAAAAAATTATCAACTGAACTACCATTTGATGAAGTATTAGAATTAGTCCAGCCGATGGTCACGTCAATTTTGTTAAAGTGCCAAATTTATAAGGATTTTGAGTATTATCGTCATATAGCATCCATAGCCGTGTGGAATGCTTGGCGTAAAGCAGATCAAACAAAAGGACTGTTTTCTGCTTATATTTATACAACCGTTAAAGGGGAAATTTTAAAAGAGCTTTCAAAGGAAAAGAGTTTTGAAAATATGAATACAACTATGGATCATGAAACGATAAATTATATTCGAGACCATGATATAAGCGAAAGAAATCCAGCTCTTTTAGAATGGTTTATGTCTCATTTGAAATTAGAGGAAAGAAAAATAGTACTACTTTTTTATGTAGAAGGTTATAGTTACTTGGAAATTGCTAAAGAACTAGGTGTATCTGTCGAGGCAGTTAAAAAAAGACGTACAAGAATAATGATTAAGCTTCGCGAGTTGTTAAATTCTAAAGAAGAATAGTGCTATAAAGCAATGAAGGTATGCTAATATCAGTGAAAAATGAATATTGGCATACTTTTAAAATTTGCATACAACTTCCAATAAAAATGCTATGATTCGTAAGAAGTCAAAGAAAAATACAATTTTTAATTTTATATTCCCTTTGGATAGAACATATTACCTATCTAATTTGATATATATTGGTTGGAGGGTTTCTGTTGGAGAATAGGTTGAATCAATTTGAGATAAAAAAGAAAGAGATTTGGTATATAGTATTGCCACTATTGCTAGTGTTACCATTGATAGGTTTAAGTAATCAAGTACTTGGTTCTTTTAGTGAAGAAAGTTACATTTGTTTGAACTTGATTATACAAGTACTAATTATTGTATTTACAATGGCAATCGCTATTCAATCGTGGCTCGTTTTTTCACATTTATTATCAAATCAAACATTATACATAGGTAATTTATTTTTTATCATCGCCTTGTTTGAATTAGTGAACTTGTCATTGACTCAATATCCAAAGGCTGAAACACTATATTTGGAAATATGGTTGGATTTAATAAAGCGTTTATGCTTATCAATCGGTTTTCTCTTTATTATTTTAAAGCAAAAAAAACGCTTAACGATGAAAGATCGTAATTATTCATATAGCAGTTCCTTATTATTTGTACTACTGATTCTTTTTCTAGTGTATCTCTCTTCAAAATATTTTTTACTTGAAGAACAATTATTACTGGAAGCAAACGCAATTGTTCATTTGTTGTCTGCTGTCTTACAAGGTGTAACGATAGTGATTTTAAGTAAGTATAAAGAAAAGCTGCCTAAACGAGTTATGTGGCTTATTAGCGCAGCAATGTATTTAATTATTAGTGATATTTTCTTTGCATTCATCAAAGATTTAAAATCAATTTGGGGCTTTTCAGCATTAATTTATCAATTTTTTGCATTCTTCTTTTTCCTAAAAGCTATTTACTATACAACTGTTGAAAAACCATTTCAGCAACTTTTAAAAATACAGCGAGATCTTGAGCATTCACAGCAGGAGCTTCATTTTCAAGCTTTTCACGATGACATTACAAAGCTTCCAAATGAACATTTATTATTGAAAACCTTAAAAGAGGATTTACATGACAATAGTCGTCAAAAAGCAATCATTGCGATTGAGATTGATCGCCTTGCCGCTATCCGCTCATCTATAGGTATTAATTATTCTAATACAATGATGAAGCTCGTAGCAGAGAGAATTCAAGCTATATTACCACCTCATTATTTTGCAACAAAGCTTCTTGAGGGGCAGTTTATTATTTATATTAATCATGTGAAGACGAGGGAAGAGTTAGTACAATTTTGCTTGAATTTGAAGAGCGCTATGAAAAGACCATTACAAGTACAACTATTCACACTCACCGGGAATCTTAATATTGGAATTGCCTCGCATGAAGAAAATTGCTCAGGTGAAGAGCTTTTAATGCATGCGCAGTTAGCAATGAGAGAAGCTAGCCAAATACCTCAAAGAGTTCTTTTTTATAAGCCGTATATGTCAACTGGTCTTGCTGATCGTCTATTGCTTGAACAAGAGCTCCATAAAGCATTAGCTAATGAAGAATTTTACTTAGATTTTCAGCCACAAGTAAATATAAAAACGGATAAAATTGACTCTGTTGAAGCACTAGTACGTTGGCGTCATCCAACCCGTGGCTTTGTATCACCTGAACAGTTTATCCCGATTGCAGAAGAATCTGGCCTTATTATCCCTTTAGGGAAATGGATTTTAGAGACGGCGTGCGCTCAAGCAAAAATATGGAGGGAGCAAGGTTTACCACCAATGAAGGTTGCCGTAAATTTATCTATCGGACAATTATTCCAGCAAGACTTAGTGCATATGGTACAAGAAATTTTACAATGTACAAAATTAGAACCAAAATACTTACAATTAGAAATTACGGAAAGTATGACGATGAACATCGATCAAATAACGCAGCTACTTCATGAATTAAAGACAATTGGTATCCAAATTGCTGTTGATGACTTTGGGACAGGGTATTCGTCGCTTTCATATTTAAAAGATTTTCCGATTGATTGTTTGAAAATTGACCGGACGTTCGTACGAAATATTCAACATAATCCAAATGATGAAGCCCTCGTTTCTATGATTTTATCCATGGCAAAGCATTTAAGATTAAAGGTTGTTGCCGAAGGAATTGAAGAAGTGGAGCAACTTGCTTTCCTCATAGACGGTGGCTGCGATTATATTCAGGGCTATTTATTTAGTAAGCCGATTTCCGCAGAAGAGATTTCCAATAACTTCAAGGAGTTACATAGGCGAGCAAGAGATGTTTTAAAAGAGTTTAAATATGAAGAGGATTTCGTAATATAAAGTTAGGCTTATCAGAGACGGGAAATAGAGCGACGGATGGAAGGGCGATAGCGACGGAAAGAAGAGCCGAAGCGACGGAAAGAAAGGCCGAGGCGACGGAATAGAAGTCGGAGCGACGGAAAGAACCGCCAAAATAGTGGATAGAACCATCAAAATCGTGGATAGAAATTGGAATGACATGCCAGAATAAATACTCATTTTACCGAATTGTAATACTTTTTTAGATAGGGTACTTACCTTAGTTCATTGATTTAATAGTTTTTCACAACATAAAAACTGCTTACTTCAACTTCATCATTGAAAGTAAGCAGTTTTATATTTAATGTGCGAGGTACTCTTCCTTTAATTCTCCTATGTCCACTTCGGATCGTTCTTCTAAAGAACGCCGTAAATGAACAGTTGCTGTTTTACCATCATCGTGAAGCTTGTCAATCCAGATTGATACGCCATTATAGCTTACTTCATATTCTTTTGGTGAGGCGACAATTTCTTGTGCACGTTCAAAATCCACTTGAAGCCCCCCTTATTTTTTTGTCTTACCTTCTTTAGTAACCGTATTAATCAGGTTCATAAACTCTTGAGAAAATTCTTCACTAACTTTGTTTGGTGCTATTTTTTGGTTTTTTGGCGTTTGAGGTAATGACCCTTTGTTTGCGCTTTGACCTTGCTTATTGTCTCTTCCCATGTTTAGTTTCTCCTTTCGTTTTGATATTTCTTAATATGGCTTTGATTTGATTTTTTATCATGGGAAAAACTAGGGAAAGATAAGAATTTATTGTAGAAATGTTTAGAACTTTTTGGGTTAATAATAAAGCCTTAAATGCGCAAACTAAGTTATAATAACGCCTTCGTAAAACGGTTCATCGGACATCCTAGAAAGCGTCTAGTCTAGCGAAATTACCCTCATGTTTTATAATGAAACTTTTTTAATGGAAAAATCATTATTTAATAGCGCCCAGTTTTGAGGGAAAGGAAAACCTAATGCCCAATAACTTATACCTCGAAGATTATATTGCTTCGTCATGTCAAACTTAGCTTGTGCACTTCTAGCATCTTCAAACCATACCTCATGATTTCTACCTTGTTCATCGACATAACGGAAATATGGTGACTGTGCGGTTCTATCATATTGAATGGTTGCGCCATATTTTCTTGCTCTGTTAAGTGCTTCTTGAGAGCTAAATGTTTCTGCCTCTTGACCTTTAAGATGCGGTAGAAGCCAATCGCGAGCATAAATTTCAAAGCCTAAAAATATTTTGTTAGCAGGTATTACTGATAAAGCATATTCCACAACTTTTCTCATCTCGTTAATAGGTGAAATCGCTTGAGGTGGGCCAAGTCGGTATCCCCACTCATATGTCATTAAAATGACAAAGTCTGCAATTCTTCCGTGTGCTTCATAATCATGTGCCTCATATAAAGTGCCTGTCTGCGTTGCGCTCGTTTTTGGCGCAAGTGCCGTTGATACTAGGAATCCTTTTGGGTGAAGGGTATCAACAGCTAATTGAAGGAAAGTGTTATAATTTTCCCGATCTGCTGGAAGAACATTTTCAAAATCGACGTTTAGAACTTTATAGCCCTTTTCTTGCATCACTTGTAAAGTGTTGTCGATAACCTTTTTCCTTAATTCTGCACTAGATAAAATAACATGTGATAAGTTGGAACCGGCTTCTGTGGAAGAGAAATTCGTAAGTGTCAGCATAGGAGTGACGTTTTTGGCAATGGCAGCATCAATCATTTCTTTATCCTTTATAGGCTGTAGTGTTCCATCCTCCTTCACCATATAAGCAAAGGGGCTAAAATAAGTTAGTAGATGACCAACCGCGTTTATCGACTGCACAGCTTCTTTAGGCTCTTCATACGTATAAGCATTTACTTCAATGGAAGGCTTTGCTCTCGGAATAATCAAATGCGTACCAGCATAAATCATGTTTGGATTTGTAATTTCATTTTCTAAAACAATTGCTTGCACAGTCGTTCCATATTGCGTGGCAATTTGCGATAAAGTCTCCCCTGGTAGCACAATATGTGTAGTGGGTGGAATAATTAGTGTAGTGCCAGGTGTTAAAACATCTGGATTCGTTAAATGGTTTTCTGTGATAATCGATTGCATAGTCACCCCATATTGTTGGGAGATTGACCATATGGTATCACCCCTTTTTACAGTATGGGTTGTGTAAGGGGAAGGGATAACGAGTGATTGTCCGATTACTAATTGGTTTGGATTAGATAAAGCGTTTAATTGGATAATGGAGTTGATAGGTACAGAATAGCTGTTTGCAATTTGCCAAAGCGTTTCACCAGCGCTCACCACATGAATAATCATTAGGACACCTCCTTAGTGGTTTCAATATAGCATCATATGTATGAATAAAGGGAATGAGCATTTATCTTTCATTTTTACGTGATAAAAATTACAAACTTCATATTCTCAAGGTGAGTTTATAGGGTACAACATCTGAGCTAAAGAAACTACTCCATCCTATAAAAAAGCAGGTTCACCAACGAGCATATGGATATAGGAAGTACCGTATATTAAAGCTGTAGAGTTTTTTGATTTACCGAGCGGCAATAAACCAGCTCTTCGTAAAAGGTCAGGATCCTTTATTGAAAGGCAATTCCCTCATGCTGCCATTGTACAAATGAAAGAATTTTTATCTAACTCACCCAATAGAAATGCTTTAATTGTTTAGGAGTATATTACATCGTGGAAAAAGCCTAAAGAGGAAGAAAAAATATTCATTGGGTAGAAAATTTAAGGCGGGCTCTATCACCTTTCACAACTGGAGATTATGTAAATTCCCCAGATCGTTTTATAAAAGATTGGCCAAATGCCTATTATGTTCTTAAACTTAGAATACTTAGAGAAGTAAAGGGAAAATACGATCCGTTTAATGTATTTAATTTTCCTCAAAGTATTCCACCACCTGCTTTAAGTCCAATTGATGAAGACGACTACTCAGTGGGAGATGAAGAAAATCCCACTGAATAAATTCACTTTACCACTACTTTTCTACAAGTATTTTATATATCGCTGGAATATCAGCAGGAGCAAAATTAAGATTTAGAAGTTCATGTCGAGGAACCCATCTAATGGCAGTATGTTCTAGTAGAACCGGCTCTCCTTGTACAATCGACGCTTTAAATGTTTCTAAGCGTACTATAAATTTTTCGTATTCATAAATGGTATCCTCAACCTTTTCTCCAACTTGTATAGAGCAATTAAATTCCTCTAATATTTCACGGGATAAAGCTTGCTCAGGCGATTCTCCCTCTTCGATTTTACCACCAGGAAATTCCCAATAATTTGCTAGTACCATATTAGGATTTCTTAACGCACAAAAAATTTCATGCTTTTCATTTTCAATAATGGCACCTACTACATGTACATTTTTTTTCATTTATTTTCATCCCCGTTGCGCATTGTTAAAATATTGAAAATTATAACATATATCACTGGATATCTAGTAGGGAATAATATTGCTCATTTACATAGCATGGGGTTGATTTCCGTTCCGGCTGGGCGCTTGCCTGGGGGCGTCCGATGAGCCGCTTGGGCCAACATGATGTTGGTCACGAAGGCGTTATCACAGGATGTGATGCTCTTAGCCTTCGTTCCCCTATCTGCTCGCTCCAGGGTCTCGGGCCAACAGATGTCTTTTGCGCGAAAGCGTGAGTGCAACGTAGCAGCAGCAGCACGATGTTGGTCACGGAGGCGTTATCACAGGATGTGATGCTTTTAGCCTCAGTTCCTCTATCGCTGATCCCCGAGGAGTCGCCCAGCCTCCACTACAATCAACTTATTCACATGGTATACGTTTTAACAAAATGTCATCCCAAAATTCAAATGATGGCAAAATATCTTAGTATGTATGGCTCATTGTCATATCGTGGGGTTGATTTCCGTTCCGTCTAGGGGGCTTTCTTTCCGATAATTGGTAAACGGAAAAATAACAATTAAACTGTTTTTTGCATGACTATGTAATTGTCGTTTTCTACTGTATAATAATGAACATTATATAGGAAAAAGGCGGTACGAGGAACGATGAAAAAAATTGAATCTACGCAAAATGCGTTAGTGAAATATTGGAAGAAACTAGCGACGACACGGAAAGAGCGTGAAAGATCTGGAGAATTCATAGTAGAGGGATTCCATTTGGTGGAGGAAGCATTAAAAAATAAAGAGCAGGTGCTGCAGCTAATTGTACGTGAAGGTGTTGATTTACCAATGCTTTGGCCAATCGATAATGTAGCGACAATAGAAGTAACAGCGGCTGTTGTCAAAGAGTTTGCTGAAACAGAGACATCCCAAGGTGTATTTGCAGTTTGTAAGCAGCCTTTGTTAAAAGATGATGTAATGGCTTCATGGCGCAAGGTGCTACTAATTGACGCCGTCCAAGATCCAGGAAATATTGGGACGATGATTCGTACTGCTGATGCCGCTGGTTTGGATGCAGTAATTCTCGGCAAGGGCTGTGCTGATCTATATAATCCTAAAACGCTTCGCTCTGCACAAGGATCACATTTCCATATTCCTGTCCTTCGCGGTGATTTAGAGGAATGGATTGAGCAGCTACAAGATAATGATGTACCGGTATTTGGTACTGCTTTAGATGAGGATGCAGTTGTCTATAGTGATATTGAACATACTGGTTCATTCGCTATCATGATGGGGAATGAGGGTAGTGGCATTCAACCACAACTACTTTCAATGACAGATCAAAATATGATTATTCCAATTTTGGGACAAGCAGAGTCTTTAAATGTTGCAGTAGCAACAGGAATCGTTTTATATGGATTTGTAAAGTAGTAAATCAAAGCAATTACAACTGTGGTTATAAGTATACGGTGAAATTATTAAAATTGGGATCATTACCAAAAGTTGCGGATGACATATATATGCTCTGTGTATTAGTTGATCTTCGTTACGACTGGGCGACTCCTTGGGGATCAGCAATAGAGGAACTGAGGCTAAAAGCATCACATCCTGTGATAACGCCTTCGTGACCAACATCATGCCGCTGTCGCTACGTTAGCACTACGCTTTCGCGCAAAAAACATCTGTTGGCCCAAGCGGCTC
>NZ_JBHURE010000035.1:0-32033 GCF_042674095.1 Lysinibacillus sp. NPDC056959
ATCAACAACCGACCAAGAAAATGTCTTGGTTGGAAAACTGCAAACGAGGCTTTTAATGAGCAATTGTTGCACTTAATTTGACAAATCATCATATACATACATTTGTTCTAAAAAACTACAAATAGACTCTACATATTCATGCAGATATTCTGAACTAAAGTCCATTCTATAGCTTTTTATTACAATATCTTTATACTCAGCTTTCTTTAAATCCCCTTGTTGAACCTGCCCGTTATTATGAATAATGTTATTTCTAACTTTTTTATATCTGTCAATATCATCTATTAAATCCTCTTCGACAATAACTTCTTTCCAAGGTTTACTCTTTAAATGCTTTATAAGCTTATCAATAAATTTTGTGTTTTCTTTAATTAAAGATTTAGATTCTCCTTTCTTCGTAGCAATATCTTCATATATTTTTCTAGACATACTTTCAAAAGTCATCCATGCAGTTATGTATACACTATGTTTCAAATTAATCGAAAATAATTCAAATACATGATACTCATCTTCATAATCAGCAAATACTGAATCCCAATGTTCATAATTTTCATCTTTCAAACTTTTATATTTTTCATCTATATTTCTTTTTTCTTCCTCCCATAAAACATTTACCTTTTCCAGATATAACATTAAATTTTTTATTTGTTCTAATTCATAATTGAACACTATATCCCTCATGCTAAATTGATTCACTATTTATCCCTCCTACTTCTAATCACAAAAAAGGCAGTTACATATAACTGCCTAACTAATTGATCTTGGAATTTTATCATAAGAAGCTATAATATAATTTTCTAAATCTTCATCACTTAATTGATTATTATTAGAACCTCTTTGGGTATTTTCAATATTTCTCCTGAAACTAACAATACGAGAAATATCTTTTATAGTCTGTTCAACTAAATATTCTTTCTCTGTCATTCCATTACCTTCAAGTTCTCTTATTGTTTCTTTTTTTACAAATCCATTTCTACCAACATTGTCACGATGAAGCTTAGTATCATTTTCTTTATGATATTTTTGTCTCCATCCACTAATTACTTGAGTCCAATAATTCGAAGGAGTATATAGGAACTTACTAACTGCCATATTTTTAGGAATCAATACAACTTCATAACCATCCACTTGTGGAAGCATTGTTTCAATTGAGTACCAACTATGTTTCGTATGATTCCAATAATTCATTTTCACTTTTTTATCCATAATAATTCCATATTTTTCGCATTGTTCTTGGGTAAATTCTATTAACTTCTTTTTAATTAAACTTGCCACTAAATCTGATAATAAATCTTCGCCGAAGTCTGGAACAAAGATATGAAAGTCTTCAATTCTACCTACAACTTTTTTAGTTAATAAACCTTTTTCATGAACATAATTGAAAACATTCGTTAATGATTCTTCAGAATTTCCATTTCCTCTTGGAAAACCATTTGTATATCCTAAAAAAATTTCATTTGACTCCCCTGAAGAGGAAAAATTCTTTCTAGCTTCCGACATTTTATTCGCCACATATAAATTGAATATTGTATCAAAAAAGTCTTGAACAATTTTACTACATTCTTTAGAGAGCATATCATCGTTTACCGCAAATCTTGTAGGATCTAAGAAGAGCAAATTATCTGTATCTACTCGAATATTTATAAAGTCATAATCTGCCTGTCTATGTGATGGTAGGGAAAACTTTTCAGTAAATCTCATTTCAACACTCCAATCAGATTTTAATTTACTAATTATACAATTCTACCATAAATTTCATTATTCGATAAATTTAACAATTCATTTATTTTCATTTAAAATCTTATAAACCGTTGCTCTACCAATTCCATATTCCTTAGCTATATCTTTCGCACTTTCTCCCGACTCAAATAATGCTCGTACACGTTTCTTAGTTTTTTCATCTATAGCTGGTCTACCACCAACTCGTCCACGCTTTTTGAATGTCCTACAGTTCTTTTCACTTCTTTTCTAGTATACATCTCACCAATAGTGAAGGGATATTTCACTTAAATCACATCCCTTAAATAAATATATTCTCACAGTATATAATACCTATTATTTACCATTAAGACAAAGACTTTATTGTCTCGTAAAAATAAAACAAGACCACATAAATGATGCTCACGTGGTCAATTTTGGTGTCTGTATTTAATATCTGTTACAACATATTCATCCAGACCCTTTGAATTACATTCTTGGGGACGCTGCGTGTTTTGAAGTGTTTTTATCTCCCGCTACGCTCCCGATAAAAAGCAATTCAAAACCACGCTTTTCGTCCGTCCCCAAACCCCTCGACGACCGTCATATGCTTTTGGTCAAATTTGGTGTCCGTATATAATATAGTTCACAACATTTTTGACCGAAAATCATATATTCAAAATTATCTTCCCAGTATCCTTATCCCTATTTTCCGACATACTTCTTGCATATTTTATTGTCTTTTAGACCTTCTTAAGTTAAATTACCATTTTATAATCATTTCATTTAAATTTGAGGCTTTAAAAATGTTTACTGTTATTAATACCAATAAAATATTAATAGAGTAATTTCTTGAAATTCGAACAAACTTTCGTAATAATATAAATAAGCAATTTATTTTTTGGAGGTATTATATGGTAAAAGAAGCTTTTAGCCTTGAATTACAAGACAAGATCTCAGCAGATTTAGCACACAATAAATCTCTCATAGGTAAATTAAAAGATCCAAGAGCTTTTGAATGTACAGATACAAAGTGCAAAATTCAATTAACTTGTACAAAATGGCAAGAAAAAGATGGGAAGCGTATTTACTTTACTCCGAGTTCAAGAGAATCTCTACATATTGCAGGGTGTAAAGCTTCTGGAGAAGAAGAAGAGGTTCAGCTTTCAACTTTCGAAAAAGAAGAAGCAAAAAATTCAGTTATTAAGAATGGCATTATTGTATTGAAGAAAATCTCAGATCAAAGTAAGAAGAAGGATGCTTCAAGTACATTAAACGAAACAAAAAATGATACTACTTATACTACTCAATCTGGAAATAACACTAATAAAGCAAAAAGATCAGAGAGAAGTAATATTACATCAATTATGACATTAATAAATTTACTGAATGATCCTTCCTTTGATAAAGATAAACCTTTTATACAATTACCTGAAAACGAAAAAATTTCCTTAAATGAATTATTTGTGAGTGTAGACGATGTTACATTAATTCAAAAAGATAAGATAAGAGTTTTCTATGGGAAAGTTAAGGTTTCAACCTATAAAGACACTGCTTTGAAAATTGATTTTGTAAATTCATCCAATTTACCATTTTTATTTACAAACAAAAAACTTATGCTTGATAGACATTATGGTAAACAAGCCAAAAAGTGTGTAGACAAAGATAAAGAAATCTATGTTTTCTTCAGAGGCTATCTATCTAGTGATAATAAGTGGAAACCATATAACGAGGAATTCTTCAAGGATCTTTATTTTTCATTAGAAAAAGGTATTTAAACTTTCTCTTTGTCACTTTATAATTATTTAGAGATGAAAACAAGTCCACATGATAAAAATACATGTGGACTTGTTTTGTGCCTCTCTTTAATATAGCTTACAACATTTTTAACCACTCTCACTTTGGCATATGAATGATTCTCCATGCTGTTTTATATCGTTTTCCATCCTTTTTAGCATCATGTGGGAAAATTCGATATGAGGTTTCTTTAATAGTTAGCAACTCATTGATTTTCCGAAAGCTAGTAATAATCCGACCATTTACTTTCAGATTTAATTTTTCAGCAAATGCCCGTTTCTCCTTTTGACTATAAAATACAAGTTCCTTAGAATAAGCATCTTCTAATGCCGAACGTGTTTGTGGATCCAAATAAGCATCCATTGATATGCTTCCTTCTTTTCCAAATAACTCAACGATAAATTTACGATATCCGCCAGCCATTTCTTGAATATTCTCAAGTCGCTTATATTTATACTTGTAGCTATCACAGAGAAGTTGGTTTACACCTATTTTATAAAGCCCATTAGGGAGTGGCTCGTAGTAAACTAGCTGATAAGGGTCGGGTCACGATAAAACACTCGATCATATTCTTCTTGAGAATGTTCCTCAAGTAACTTGGCGTGTTTCATACGAGTGGTTAAATTCCCTTTATCGTGACCTAATCGCCCATTTGACCGATTTTTCACCACCAAATGCACATAATCAGCTTCTGCATCTCGTATTCGCTTTCTTCCCACACACTGAACCAACACATCAGGATCAGATATATCTACTATAATAAAGTGCAGGTCATCATCAATGATATTTAGTCCTGCGTCAAGTGTTTGTGTAGTGAATTTGCTACTTCTTCAACATCTAAATCCAAATACTGCGTAGTCACAGCTAAATCACTATGTCCAAGAGCTTTGGAGATAATTGCTATACTAGCCCCCTTGTCATGTAAATTCTTTGCATACGCTCTCCTAATAGCATGAGCATTGATATTCTCTAAACCAAAACGCTTCGAATACTTGCTCAGTTGTTTTGAGATAGCATTATTGGATGATTTACTTGTATTCATGGAGGAACCATTTTGAGTGATAAACACATTACTATTATCTATTTGATAATATTCACGAATCCCATTATTCAATCGAAGGAGCATTTTCAACATATCCGCAAGCTCTTTCGTAATCGGTAGCTTCAAGAACTTATGATTCTTCAAGGCAGAGCCATCTAGGTTCAAACATAGGTTTTCAAAGTCTATATGACGCTCTCTAAGCTCTCCTAACATGCGCATACGAATACCTGTCTTATACAACAGTTTGACCGCGCAAGCATCTCTAAATCCAATGAACATTGTCTTATCAATCAATAGTAGCAATCGGTCTATATCCGTTTCTTTTGCCCCCTTTTTAACTTCTCTATCAACCTTTTTTTGAATATTGCTCCAAAAGCGTTCTTTGAGCCAACCATTGTTATGAAACTTACCTAAAACGGCTTTCGTTGACTTCAAACGAATTAACTTGGTGCGTTGGCTCACATCTATTGAACCTAAATAGTTATAGATACTATCAATGTTGATTTCTTCAACATACTGAATGCTATTCACCTTTACAAACTGCTTAAAGATATATTCGTAACTATCAATAGTGCGTTGTCTATTCCCCGCTATTCGCATTTGGTTGAATATCGTTTCAAGTGCTTCATCTATTGACTTACCTTTACGGCTTTGCTCAACTTCCTGTGTTTGTAGCATATCTACTGCTTCACTATTTACAGCAAAAATACCATGTTTACGCTTCCTACTAGACATAAAAAAATCCTCCTAAGTGTACTATTAGAAGGTCTACGAAGAGTTCAAATATGTCTTTTTTCCATAGGGATAAGAAAAGGGATATTCAACAAGAGTTCAACTCCCGTTCAATATCCCTAATCTCGAAAATCGTTGATATGACTACGTTTTGTAGCCACTTTATGTATGGAGACGGCGGGAGTCGAACCCGCGTCCAGAAACTCCAATACTTCAGCTTCTACGCGTGTAGTTTGCCTATTTACGATTCACGTAGCATTATGCCGACAAACAGGCGTCCTGTACGCTAACCTGGAAATCTCTTGTCGGTGACTCAGGTGGCACCATCGACCGTATCCCACTAAAGTTGGGCCCTACGTTCTCTACATGGGCGATAGAGAGGCAGAGCGCTTAAGAGCTTACGCTGCGAAAGCTAAGTTTTGTTGTTTGCCAGTTATTATATAACTTCCGTTGATGACGGAGCCGAGACCTCCGACGCGCGACCAAAGCTTGAACCATCCCTGTCGAATCCGTAACGTCCCCTTGAATATGAATCGAAGCACGTAGCTTCGTTCAAGCAAAGGAGCTAGAATTTCTTCTAGTACGGTGGGAGCTAAAAGTACGCTTCCATGTAATCTGGCATTCAGTAAACTTATTATAAAACAAATCTTGCTATAGTTCAAGTGTCCTGCCATAGTGGAAAAAATTACTCATCATCAATAGTTAGGAATGATATTTATATAAATGTATACCATTTATATAAGTTGATTGTAGTGGAGGCTGGGTGACTCCTTGGGGATCAGCGTCACAGATGAGACCCTGCAGCGAAGCGAAGCGGCTCATCGGACGCCCCCAGGAAAGCGCCCAGTCGGAACGGAAATCAACCCCACGCCATGGTGATTAGCCATTTATTTCTTATTTCATTACCTTAAATTTTAACTCTCGTAATCTTAATATTAGCTTTCCTAATTTTGACTCTGTAAGATAGCCGCAATAAACCTCTACCTCTTGTGCGCCAAAGCCGAGCTTGAATTCATTAATTTCGTCCTTTTTTGTTACTGCACCGAAATCATAGTGTACGTATCCTTTGCCGCGGAACATCATCATATTTTCCCACAGTAAATAGCGATTGGCGAAGCGGATTTGTTGCTTTAAATCTGGTCTATCTTTGATCCAGACGGCCGTTCCTGTATATAAATTAAAAACGATATCTTCGTCGGCAATGTACAGTCGATAGCATAGTGCTTCACCTTTGTCGTTTTGAAGCTTTGTATAAACGAGTGCCCCTTTCTCGCGCAGTAGTTTTAACGTTTGCATGTGAAATTTTCGAACGCGATTTGTATTTTTTATTTTGGCGAAGGCGTTATAAAATTGCTGAAATTCTAATAGTTCTTGATCAGATGGATTTTCTTTTACGATGACTTCGTAGGGCTCTTTTTTGGCGCGGCGAAGCATATAGCGATTCATTTTTGAGAGATTCGCTAATAGGATTTCTTTATCTTGCTGTAGCATGATTTGGAGTGTCTTTTGGGTTTGGAGTGATTGTGCAGGTCGCTTTGTTTGGTGGTAGCAAACTAGCTTTTTTCTTTCGCTGGCATTGTTACGTTCCTCGGCAAAATAAATGTGCTCTATGTTCATAAACATAAATTTTCGTCCTATTGTAAGAATGCGGATTCCCTCCTATTATATGCGGTAGTTCTTTATTATATTTTTAACTCAATATCTTTTAGAACCTCTCTTAGTATTCTATCTGTCCAAATACAAAAAGCTCACTATGTAAATATAGTGAGCTCTCTAACAATCTATGACTATTGATTTTTAGATTTGAAGGCGCGTTCCATATCGCGTTTCGCTTCTTTTTTGCGCATGTCGTTACGTTTGTCGTAATCTTTTTTACCTTTGCCGACGCCGATTAATAGTTTGGCATAGCCGTCTTTAATGTACATTTTTAACGGAACAATTGTGTAGCCGTCGCGTTTTACAGCACCGACTAGCTCGCCGATTTGCTTTTTATGGAGTAGCAATTTGCGGGCGCGTAGTGGGTCATGGTTAAAGCGGTTGCCTTGTTCGAATGAGCTGACATGCATATTGTTGATCCATGCTTCACCGTTGCGAACTTGTACATAAGATTCTTTTAGTTGAACCCTTCCTGCACGGATGGATTTAATTTCTGTGCCTGTAAGCACCATACCAGCTTCGATTGTCTCTTCAATGAAGTAATCATGCCCGGCTTTTTTGTTTTGCGCTAATACTTTCCCAGTACCTTTTGCCATAATATTCACCTCTACTTAAAGGTTTAACAGGTTTAACCTGCTCTTATTGATAAAGGGAAAGCACCCGCTTCAAATTGCTTTAAAGCGCTAGTTGGTGCTTTCGCCATTACTTTTATTTACGTTTTGATTTTTTCTTTTTGTTTTTCTTGGCAACGCCCTCGTAGAACTTTTGCTTTTGCTTCACGCCTTTTTTAGGGCCTGGGCTTGAGCCATCTTTGCGGCGTCCTCGTGGATCACGGTCGTTTTCACGTCGTTCTCCTTGTCCGCTTCGTCCTTCTTCATTGCGGCCACTGCGACTGCCACGTCCGCCTCTTTCTTCTTCATTGCGACCACTACGACTGCCACGTCCACCACGTTCTTCTTCGTTGCGACCACTGCGACTGCCACGTCCACTTCTTTCTTCTTCGCGACCACCTGTGCGGCTATTACGGCCACCTTTGTTGTCGCTATAGTTTTTACGTGCGTGAATAACAGTAGGTGCAGCTTTTCGTGTTCGTCCATAAGACGTTACCATTCCGACGATTTCAAAGTCAACGGATGACTCCTCAATAATAACATTTGCTACGCGGACTGTAACTTCATCACCAATACGGAATTGACGATTTGTACGCTCACCGATCATAATCATTTGACGGTCGTCAAAACGATAGTAGTCATCTGTCATATTGCTAATATGGACAAGTCCTTCGATGGTATTCGGAAGCTCTATGAAAATCCCGAAGTTTGTAATCGACGAAACGATTCCTTCAAACTCTTCACCAATTTTATCGGACATGTATTGCGCTTTTTTCAGTGCGTCTGTATCACGTTCTGCATCAACAGCACGGCGTTCACGTTCTGACGTATGATCTGCGATTTCATCCATCGCCATACTCCACTGTGCCACTGTTTCTTTCGATGTATCTTTATTAATTAAATACGTTCGAATTAAACGATGGACAATTAAGTCCGGATAACGTCGAATCGGTGACGTAAAGTGTGTATAGAAATCAGTTGATAAACCAAAGTGGCCTAAGCTTTCAGGATAATATTTCGCCTGTTGCATTGAGCGTAGAAGCATCGTTGAAATAACAGGCTCCTCTGGCATGCCTTCGATAGCTTTTAATACATCTTGTAATGCTTTCGGATGGACTGTGTTTCCTGTACCTTTGATTAAAATACCGAAGTTCGTAACAAATTCAAAGAAGCGTTGCAGCTTTTCTGGCTTTGGATCTTCGTGAATACGGTAAAGGAACGGTATATTCATCCAATGGAAATGCTCTGCTACCGTTTCATTGGCTGCTAGCATGAAATCTTCAATTAATTTCTCAGCGACTGTACGTTCACGTAATTCAATATCTACTGGCCAGCCATCTTCGTCCACGATCACTTTAGATTCTTTAAAGTCAAAGTCAATAGCACCACGCATTTGACGTTTAGTACGTAAAATATTAGATAGCTCAGCCATATGTTTAAACATTGGCACTAGTGGCTCATAGCGGGCCATTAGCTCTGCGTCTTGCTCCTCTAAAATTTTGTAAACGTCCTTATACGTCATACGCTCAGTAGTTTTAATGACACTTTGGAATATTTCATGTGACACTACATTACCATTTGCATCAATAATCATTTCACAAGATAGGACTAGACGGTCAACCTGTGGATTTAATGAACAGATCCCATTCGATAATCGATGCGGAATCATTGGGATAACGCGGTCTGTTAAATATACACTCGTCGCACGATCATAAGCTTCAACATCTATTACAGAGCCTTGTGTTACATAATAACTAACATCTGCAATATGTACGCCAAGTTTATAAGTGCCGTCTACATTTTTCGTTACCGTTACAGCATCATCCAAGTCCTTCGCATCCGCTCCATCGATTGTCACAATCGTTTCGTGGCGTAAATCACGGCGACCTTCTAAATCTGCCTCTGTAATTTCATCTGGCACTCGTTGCGCAGCAGCAACTACTTCTTCTGGGAATTCAGGTGGTATGTCGTGCTTATATAAAATAGATAGAATATCCACCCCTGGGTCATTTTTGTGCCCTAAAATTTTCGTAATATACCCTGTTGCTGATTTTAAATCCTCTGGCCAAGTAGCTACCTCAACGACAACCTTGTGTCCGTCGACAGCTCCTAACGTATCACCCTTAGCAATGAAAATGTCCATCGGTAGTTTTTTATCATCTAACACAACAAAGCCAAAGCCTCGATTTGCTTGGAACGTCCCAACAAAGCTCGTTTGTCCGCGTTCCACTACCTTTGTTACAGTTCCTTCACGGCGATCACCGAATGATTCCTTTAACACACGGATTAACACCGTATCGCCATTAATCGCACCATTTATTTCATGCGGTGGAATGAAAACATCGTCCATTCCCTCAACATCAGGTGTCACAAAGCCAAAGCCTTTCGCGTGTCCGATAAATTTACCTCGAAGTAAATTCATACGCTCTGGCAGGCCATAACGATTTGAGCGAGAACGTACAACTAAGCCTTGCCCCTCCATACGTACTAACGTTTTTACTAATTCTTTAAATTCGTCAGCATCCTCAAAGCCGAACAAGTCCTCAATTTCGCCAACTGTTAATGGCTTATAATCTTCTCCACCAAAAAAATCGAGTAAACGACTTTGTAGTGTATCTTTCTGGTCTTTCATAATTTCCCTCCTTCATGAGAAAATCCTTATATGTTTTATTGTGCCCAATTTAGGCTTTCTAAAAAGCAATAAATATCTTCATGTAACTGATCTTTTTCTTGATCTAACGTAATAACATGTTTTGAGTTTTCATACCACTTGATCTGTTTTTCAAGTGACTCAGTTTGATTATATATAATGTTGGCAGATTCTGTCTCAATTACCTCGTCATTTGTCGCTTGCACGACAAAAATTGGTGCATAAATCATGTCAATTTCTTGACGTGTCCGAGCAATAAACTCTCGCAACTCTTGTAGAGATGGCATGCCCTTTTCAGCAATTAACGCAACCTCAGCTTCAATTTGCTCCTCGGCTTTACCTTGGAACTTTTTGTAGTCCCTTGCATATTTCAGTACACCTTGAAACATAACATCTGTTGTACGCATCGTCATTGGAGAACACATTGTCACAATACCTTTAACTGGGTTATTAAGCGCAACGTTTAAAGCCATGACACCACCTAATGACAAGCCAGCAACCGCAATTTCCTCATAGCCCGCATCTTGCAACTGTTTGTACGCGGCTACGACATCCTGCCACCAATCAGCAGGACCTGTTGTAATAAGTTCCTCAGGTTCCACACCGTGACCTTTATAATGAGGCGCTAATGTAGTATACCCTTTTTTCTCTAAAAATCTACCAAGCATGCGCACATCCGCCGAGCTTCCCGTAAACCCATGCAATAATAAAACTGCTCGAGGTCCTGCTTGAAAGAAAAAAGGCTGTGATAACGATTTTTTCATGTCGAGCTCTCCTTCATCCAAATACATACTATACCTATTATAGCCATACTGAAGCTTCCTCAAAAGCTTCGGGTTCTGTTTCTTCTATTGCTATATGGGAATCCTCAGCAAATGTGCGGAGGATTTCGTGAATCGCGAGGATTTTCTTTGCTTTCGCGGGTATTTCACCTGCTTCCGCGGGTATTCACCCTGCTTTCGCGGGTATTCGACCTGCTTTCGCGGGTATCACCTTGCTTCGCGGGTATTCATCCTTGCTTCCGCGAGTATTCATCCTTGCTTCCGCGGGTATCAGCTTGCTTCGCGGGTATTTACCCTGCTTCCGCGGGTATTCGACCTGCTTCCGCGGGTATTCGCCTTGCTTCCGCGGGTATTTCACCTGCTTCCGCGGGTATTCGACCTGCTTCCGCGGGTATTCGCCTTGCTTCCGCGGGTATTTCACCTGCTTCCGCGGGTATTTCCCTACTCCGCGCGGGTATTCACTTTACTGTCCTAACAATGTATGTATCGACGTTCAAATAGTTAGGACTATAAAAGAAAACGCCCAACCAGTAAGGTTAGGCGAAATATCTTCAACTATTAGATTTTTGTAATAGCAATTGCTAGAACAAAGAATAATATTGCTAACACAATTGTTGTACGGTGAAGGATTAGATCCATACCGCGTGCTTTTTGCTTTCCGAATAGTTGTTCAGCCCCACCCGAGATGGCACCTGACAAGCCTGCACTTTTACTAGATTGAAGTAATACTGCAACGATCAACGCTATTGAAACGATAACTAATGAAACTAATACTACTGTATGCATTCACTGCACCTCCCGAACTTCGAACATCACAACATATCACATTATAACAAAAAAAGGTTCTCTTGACAAACCGAGATTAATAAATGTCCTTATTACCCCTATATAGGTTAGTTTTCCCAAAATATAGCACACCACACTCCTACCATATTACCCTATAATAGTAAAAAAGAAGTCATCTCTAAAATCTAGGAACATATCCATTATTTAAGGTAGTTAATGTGAAACTGGGCAACTCCTTGAAGGTCCGCAATATAAAAGCATCACGCCCTGTGATAATGCCTTCGTGATTGACCTCGTGTCGCTGACGCTACGTTAACACTACGCTTTCGCACAGAAAACATTCATTGCCTCAAGCGGTTCATCCGACGCCCCCAGTCGGAACGGAAATCAATCCACGTTTTAGTGATGACCCAAAAATATAATTATAATGGGAGGAATTATGAAAAAGAGTATATTGCTGATTTTTTTACTTATTATATTAAGCACGCTTAGTGCTTGCTCAGCTGCTCTCAAGGCCGCCGAAGTACTATTACAAGACGAACTTGAATCTGAAGAAGACGAAGACATCTCTATAGACCCAAAGGAGCTTGCTAGTAAAGCCCCATCAGCCGAGTTTTCTGCGGAAGACCTTTTTTCAACAACATTGTTCAAGGAAGATCCTGCTATGCTGCAGTTTTCAAAAAAAATTGAAAAACATATTTCAACGTTCGACCCAAACTTTACGGTCATGTATAGAGGAAAATTAGATTGGGATACATTTGAAGTACAACTAAATGATCTTTATAACATACTTAATTTTGTGAATCCTTATACAACGGGCTATATCGGAGAGTACGGCTGGGAAGCATGGGAAGTCGATAATGGTTACGAGGTAGAGTTTGACTTTACATATATCACAGATGCGAAGAAGGAAAAGAAAGTTGATGCTTATGTTCAGGACTTTGCTAAGAAGTTTATTACAGATGACATGGATGATTTCCATCGTGCTAAAGCCGTTAATGACTTTGTTGTACAACTAGCCACTTATACGGATAAAGGTGATTCACAAGGGCAAGCGGTTTATGAATTAATTAGTAAAGAAACTGGTGTTTGTCAAGCTTATGCATTATTAGCCTATCGTTTATTTTTAGCGGCAGGTCTTGATGCTAAATATGTATATGGTTATAGCGATAATCAGCTTCACGCATGGAATTTAGTCAGTGTTAATGGTGATTGGTATCATATTGATACGACTTGGAATGATATCACGCCTATTGAACCTTATGCTATTTCCTACGCATATTTTTTAGTGAATGACGAGAAACTAAGTGAAGACCATATATGGGCAAATGAAAACTATTTTGCTGCTACAAGCAACAAGTACGATTTCATGCATGATATGTGGTACGCAGATACTATTGGAAATGTTATTTATTATAATAGCTTGGACGATGACATGGTATACGCCTATGACTTAGCAACAAAGCAAAATAGGCAAGTTACAGAAACAGCCTGCTACTACTTGGCGGCTTTTGAAGATGCTATTTATTGCAGTGATTATGATAATGCCGGCTTTTTAACGAAAATATTTATTAACGATGGTTCAGAAGAAGTGTTATTAGAGGAAGAGGTTTTAAACTTGTTCGTTGATGATAAAGGGGTATTATTTTACGAAACCATTGACGGTGAAAAACATTCACAAACTTTATAGCGAATTCTAGAATCTGCAAGCTTCCATCAACCAATGGATAGTAAGCAGATTCTATTTTCCCCTTTTAGTCTTTAGCTCATCACAAATTAGGGATTACATTTTGTTACACCATATATCATGCGTAAAAGTTGATTGGAGACTGGGCGACTCCTTGGGGATCAGCGTCACAGATTAGACCCTGCAGCGAAGCGAAGCGGCTCATCGGACGCCCCCAGGAAGCTTTGCTCTGTGCGAAAGCGAAGCGTCAGCAACAAAGCGCCCAGTCGGAACGGAAATCAACCCCACGTTTTAGTTATCGGACCCATCTTTAACAATATCCATACAATCCCATAACAATTTATTAATCATACCTTTACAAACTTCCTTTACACTTACTTGTGAATTGACCAAAAGGAGGAAAATCATGAAATACTCAAAAAAATGGAGTTCATTATTTTTAGCAAGTGCTATTGCTTTATCGTCAATTAGTATCGCTCAGCCGCAAGTACAAGCAGCCCCAGTGAAGAAGCCAACAAATGTGATAATGCTCGTGATGGATGGTAGTAGTAATAATGCCGTTACCCTTTCTCGTTGGTACAAAGGGCAAAGCTTGGCTATGGATGAAATTTTATCAGGGGCAGTACGTACATACTCTGCCGATTCAGCCATTACTGACTCAGCCCCTGCCGCTACTGCGTTAGCAACTGGTCATAAATCAAACGATAAATTTGTAGGTGTGCTACCAGCCGTTATTAATTCGCCAGGGCTAGAGCCAATTGCTAAAGAAGATGCTTATAAACCTGTAGCCAATGTATTGGAAGGGGCTAAGCAACAAGGCAAGGCAACTGGATTGATTTCTACTTCGGAAATTCAACATGCTACACCAGCTGGCTTTTCTGCACATGTGAAAAATAGAAGCCAATACGATGACATTGCTGAGCAGCAAGTTTATCAAAACATAGATGTTGTGTTAGGTGGTGGCTTAGAGTCTCTTGCGCCAGGTACTACTAAAAATGCTCGTAAAGATGGCGAGCATTTAGTAGATGTCTTAAAAGAAAAAAATTATGACATCGTTAAAACGCGTGATGAGCTACTCAAAAGTAAATCGTCAAAAATTTGGGGAAGCTTTGCTCCAAGTGATCTTGCCTACGATTTAGATCGTGCTACAACAAGAGCATCTGAGCCTACACTTGCTGAGATGACAAATAAAGCTATTAATACGCTTAAAAAGGATGAAGATGGTTTCTTCTTATTTGTAGAAGGCAGTAAGGTGGACTGGGCGGCACACGCAAATGACACAATCGGCATCATTAGCGATATTTTATCGTTTGATGCTGCAGTCAAAGAAGCCGTTGATTTTGCAAAAAAAGATGGCAATACAATGGTCATTGCTGTTACAGACCACGGCAATAGTGGGATTACAATGGGTAATGTTAACACGACAAGTACTTATTCCTACACACCTGTCTCTGCTTATATTGATCCTCTAAAGAAGGCTAAAATGACAGTTGAAGGTGCATTGAGCCAATTAAAAGAAGACAAATCAAATATTGTAGAAGTCGCTGCACTTTATGGTTTAGATAATCTATCTGAGAATGAGCTTGCAACTTTAAAATCGACTAAAGATCTGGGCAAAGAAATGGTGAAAATGCTTGCGAATCGCGCCAATATTGGTTATACAACTGGCGGGCACACAGGTGAGGATGTATTCTTATACTCATTCGGACCATCTAAAATTACAGGCCTTGTCGAAAATACGGATTTAGCACATACGATGGCAAAGTTTATGGGCTTCAATTTAAATAAGCTTTCAGATGATTTATATATACCAGCAACAAAAGCGTTCACAGAAAAAGGCTACACTTCTAAAATTGACTTAAGTGATAAAGAAAACCCTAAGTTTATTGCACAAAAAAAGAATGTAACCATCACAATCCCAGTTAATAAGAACACAGTAATATACGAACAAGACAAAACCGCAAAGACGCATACGTTTGACACAATCAATGTCTACAACGGCACTGACTTTTACGTTTCCCAAAAAGTATTAAAGCTTCTCAAATAGTGAAACTTTAATCAGCAGGGATTCTCTTCGCTTTTGGTACAAATAAATTACTGCACGATAAAGCGGGACAACAAAGGTGCTATCATAGTTGAGATGATCAACTGATGATGGCGCTTTTGTTTTTGCTCAAAAATATGCCTTTACAACAGTCTTCGTAAGATTCTTGATTCTTCATATGTTTGGTTTGTGGCTTCGTTTCTCGTTAATCCCTTTATATCTCTTCAAATTTTATACCGAGATTTTTCATCAAATTTACTTTGATTTTACTTTCATTGATTATGCTTAAAGTAACGAATTGAACATCTCCCACTTTCGTTTTGATTGTCGCCCGACATTCATCTCCGGCTTACTCATTAGTTGGGAGTCTTCTGTTGGAAATTGATACTAATGAGTTGAACATAAATATTTTCGAATGTTCTGTCATGAAATTTAAGGATTTCTTAAGTACAAATGAAGCGGAAAAACAGCGATAATGAATAAGGATCACGTTGAGAAAAATTCAAGTTGCGGTGAATTAAAAAAATCACTTTCTTACCATAATAATAGTGATGTTTTTCAAAACCTTAAGATTACCTTAAATTAATCTTATGATTTTATGAATAAACAGAAAATGAGCAACATTTCCCTCTACATTCCGTCAAAACAGTGTTAAAAATTGAATTAGGTAAAAATAATTTAGAAATAACTTGAAAAAATATCAATTTATTTAGTATATTTACAAAGTTATAATCTTTTTTCATTTTTAATTGGAGGTGGACTAATGCAATCCATTAAAAATAATGAGCTTTTTCGTTTTATAGGCTTTACGTTATTTTATTTTATGATTTTAGTGCTCTTGTTTCTTATTCATGGCTTCCATGATATGAACGCAGGACCATTTATATATACGGAATTTTAAGAAAAGGAGATATAAACTATGTTAAGTATTTTAGAGGCCATTCAAAAAGTGGCACAACAGCATCCGCATCGCACTGCCTATCAAACCGACAATGATTCCTTAACGTTTGGTGAGCTTTGGCATCTGTCTGATTGTGTAGCACAATATTTAATGGCTCTTGATTTAAAAAGACAACAACCTATCGTCGTCTACGGGCATATGTCACCTTTACAAATCGTTGCCTTTTTAGGTGCTGT
This sequence comes from Lysinibacillus sp. NPDC056959, assembly GCF_042674095.1. Taxonomy (NCBI): domain Bacteria; kingdom Bacillati; phylum Bacillota; class Bacilli; order Caryophanales; family Bacillaceae; genus Lysinibacillus; species Lysinibacillus sp. NPDC056959. Next base: position 16,623 of record NZ_JBHURE010000035.1, read on the forward strand.
AAAGGCGGGTCATCCGTACGTACCTGTTGACTCTTCTACACCTTCTGAAAGGTTACAAATTATAATAGAAGCTTCTGAGGCTTGCTTGCTACTAAAAACTGAAACGTTAAGCTTAAACTTACATGTCCCTGTAGTAGAAGTAAGTGATTTAGTAGCTCACCCTACTAGCATTTCGACTGAGCCTTCAACATGGGTTAAGAATCAAGAAATTTATTATATTATTTACACATCTGGTTCTACTGGTAAACCAAAAGGTGTTCAAATTACAGCTGATAATTTAGCGCATTTTGTTGCTTGGATGCATGAACATTTCCCTTTACAGGAATCTGGAGTGTTTCTAAATCAAGCGCCTTATTCCTTCGATTTATCTGTAATGGATTTATATCCTGCACTAGTTAGCGGGCAAACACTTTACGCGATTAAGCAAGAGCAAATTGCTAATCCAAAAGCGTTATTTGAGTCATTAGCCTCATCTAATGTTCGCGTTTGGACTTCCACACCTTCTTTCGCGAAGATCTGTTTAATGAACAAAGAGTGGGATCAAGCGCTAATGCCTTCTTTAGATACATTTTTATTCTGCGGAGAAGTGTTACCAGTATCTGTAGCTACGGAATTAATGCAGCGTTTCCCTCAAGCTTCTATTTTTAATTTATACGGTCCTACAGAAACAACTGTTGCCGTTTCTTATGTGGAAGTAACGAAGGAGCTTTTGGAGCAGTTTGACCAATTACCAATCGCCCCTATATCTGAGCCTAATCTATCCTTGTTAGAAGATAGCGAGATTATTATTTCTGGACCGACTGTAAGTGCAGGTTATCTTGGTGCGCCTGATTTAACACTTAAAGCGTTTCCTACAATAGGAGATCAACGTATTTATAAAACTGGAGACGTTGGGTATGAAAAAGATGGCTATTTGTTCTTCTCTGGACGAAAAGATTTCCAGGTGAAGCTACACGGTTATCGTTTAGAGATTGAGGAAATTGAAAAACAAATGGGCAATCTTCCACCTGTATCTAGCTGTGTGATTATACCTGTTTCAAAAAATGGTGAGATTGTATCATTAAGTGCTTATATTGTGCTTCGCGAACCATTGACGGACTCTGCCTTCAAAATGACGAAGCAGCTTAAAGCATTATTATCGGAGTATTTACCATCCTATATGATTCCGAAAACATTCAAATACATTGACACTTTACCTTTAAATACAAACGGTAAAGTTGATCGTAAAGGATTGGCGGTTATGGAAACAGTATGACGCCTTATGGAAATATAGTTTTTTTCATCATCATTGGTATTTTGTTACTGCCAACAATTATTTTAGGACTGCGTGGGAAATCAGCTAAAGGTTATAATATTGTTATTTCGATCGTCGTTTTAGCTCTTATTTTTGGTAGCTCCCTTAACGGTTCCATTTCTCTTATACTGTTTACAGTATTTCAGTTATTATTAATAATCGGTTACCAAAAATATCGCTTACAGAAGAATAATACTTCTGTATTCGTCATTGCTGTACTACTGTCCATTTTGCCACTTGTGCTTGTGAAGGTTCTGCCAATGCTTGGCCTTCAGAATTTATTTGGATTCTTAGGGGTATCCTATATTACCTTTAAATCCGTACAGATGATTTTAGAAACGCGAGATGGCTTAATTAAAGATAAAATTTCACCAGTTGAGCTTGCCTATTTCTTACTGTTCTTCCCAACAGTATCATCAGGACCTATTGATCGTTGGAGACGCTTTTATAAAGATATGCACACAGCGCCGTCTGGGCAAGACTATCAAAAGTTGCTGTTAAGCGGGATCAATTATATATTTGTAGGCTTTTTATATAAGTTTATTTTGGCTTATTTAATCTACAATTACACACTTATTTATTTACCAAGTCAAACGTATAACTATTTGACACCTTTCCAAGGGCAAATAGCGTATATGTATATGTATAGTTTTTATTTATTTTTCGATTTTGCGGGTTATAGTGCGTTTGCCGTTGGTGTCAGTCGCATTATGGGTGTTCAAACGCCTATTAACTTTAACCGTCCATTCTCGAGTCGCAATATTAAAGACTTTTGGAACCGTTGGCATATGAGTCTTTCCTTCTGGTTCAGGGATTATGTTTATATGCGTTTCGTACTTTGGATGACAAAGAAAAAATGGATTAAAAACAAATATACAATTTCTTATATCGGCTTCTTTTTACTGTTCTTTTTAATGGGGATTTGGCACGGATTAGAATTGCACTATGTTGTCTATGGTCTCTACCATGCCCTGTTAATTATTAGCTTCGATAAATTTGAACGTTGGAATAAAAAGCGTAAGCTTTGGCCAAAAAATAAATGGACTCATGCAATTGGCGTATTTATTACTTTTAATGCCGTTTGCTTTGGTTTCTATATTTTCTCAGGAACATTATTTTAATTACAGGCTCTAACGCAGCCTAAACAATAAAGGAGATTTATACAATGGATAAACAACAAGTTTTAGAAATGCTAGTAGAGTTATGTGAGGATGAAATCGTTTTAGAAAATCCAGATATCGATTTATTTGAAGAAGGTCTTCTTGATTCATTCGGTACAATTAATTTATTAGTGGAAATTGAAAACCGCTTTAATATTTCAGTACCAATTACTGATTTCAACCGTGAGGAATGGAACACGCCAAATCGTATTGTAGCGGAATTAGCTGAAAGACAATGATTAAGAAAGGCTTTCTATCATTATTAATTGCTTTTGTTCTTTTTGCTGGCGTTATATTCTTCCCTAATTCTTGGATAGAAGCTTGGATTTCAGATGAAGATGTAGAGCAGGCAAAGACGAGTATGTCTCCGTTAGTATTCCAAGGAATGTATTTCCAAGAGCGGATGTTGCAGGAGCCTAGTACTATGCCTTTATATGGCTCTTCTGAATTAAATCGTTTTGACCCTTTCCACCCTTATAACTATGCTCGAGCTACAAATGCTCCGTATACGACATTTATGGTCGGGCGTGGTGGAATGCAGTCTATTACACACTTTTTAAATTTTGCTGCACAGGAAGAAAATTTAAAAGATAAGAAAATTGTCTTCATCATTTCTCCTCAATGGTTTACGAAAAAGGGAATGAATGAATTACATTTTTCTCCTAACTATTCGATGTTGCATGCTTATGATTTAGCATACAATAAGGACATTGACGAGGATCTTCGAAATCGAGGAATGGAACGCCTTCTTGACTTCGATACTGTCAATCGTGATGATTTGCTAAAAACAATTTACGAATATAAAATATCTGGCGGTAAAGAAAAACCAATCATTGGACGACTTGCCATGATGGCAGGCCATGTCCAAAAGGCACTTTTAGAGAAAAAAGATTTGTATTACTCTTTATTTCCTCGAGAGCCGCATAAATTAAAAAATAATGACAAGCTAGTTGTGGACCAAACATTTGAGCAACAACTGGAAAACGCCGAGAAATACGGCGAGAAACGTGTATCTAACGATTTAATGATTGAAAACAAGTTTTATAAACGACTTAAAAACGCGAATATTAATAAGTTTAAAGGTATGCGTAAAAATGAAGATTATACAACTTCACCTGAATATGAGGATTTACAGCTAGTCATCGATATTTTAAAGGACGCTGGTGCAAAGCCACTATTTGTTTCTATTCCAGTAAATGGTCATTGGTATGACTACACGGAATATCCTGAGGAACGTCGACAAAAGTATTACGAAAAAATGGAGCAGATCTTGACTGATAATGATGTTCCATTTGTTGATTTCTCAGACCATGATTATGATCCTTATTTCATTATGGATACGATTCATATCGCATGGAAGGGCTGGGTATATCTAGACCAAGAGCTAGATAAATACTGGGCGGAGCAATAGAATATAGAGACAGTCTACAGTGTTAATCACTATAGGCTGTCTTTTTTTGTTCGAGGATCGATGCAATATTTAGTGCTTATTTTCGAAAACTATTTTGTTAATGGAATTAAGATGGCGATTCATTAAAGTATGTAGCGGGGGGGTGATTTCCGTTCCGACTGGGCACTTTTGTAGGCCGCTTCGCTTTCGCACTAACTCCCTTTATATTAAAGTTAATATCCCCGCTCCCTACTCTGTTCATTTATCAAGCGAAAACAGTCTAAGTTTTTCTGCATCATTGGAAAATTGGACTACTCTTTCAAACTTCAACCCTATTTTTTCGAGTAGTTTGGCTGAAGCGTGATTTTCTTGAGTTGTGATGGCCACTATACGATTTAACCCTAGTGTATCTAGACCGTATGCTAATGTCGCTGATGCTGCTTCATAGGCGTATCCTTTTCCCCAATACTTAGGAAGAAAAGCAAAGCCAATATCCGCATCTTCTAGCGACTCTCTTTTAACAAAACCACAAATTCCTATCGGGCTTTGATCTTCTTTTCTTTCAACTAAATAAAAACAAAAGCCAAATTGTTCATACGTGCGAATTGCTCCATTCACTATATATTCACGCGCATCCTCTACGGTTCTCACACCGCGATCACCAATGAACTCTATCCATGAAGGTTCATTCATTAGCTCAAGTATAAAACTCGCATCATCTGTTGTTTGTAGGCGAAGGGTTAGTCGTTCTGTTTCAATAATTGTCATCGTAATTCCCTCTCCTTTCAGGATTGTATTCTCCACATTTCCTAAGCTTTTTTGTAACTTATACTTCACTTATGAATTTAATATACAATAACGGACTAACAACTGCACTTGCATAGCTCTCATACTGAGAAAAGAGTAAATCCAATCTCTCGAGCTCATCCAAATAAACGCAACAAGTGCATTCATTCCAATAAAGGAATTACAATATTTTTTTACAATATTTGTCGTATAATAATCTATAAGAAAGATAGTTGTCATTTTTGTTAAAGGCAGTAATTTTATTAAAAATGGAGGTATTTGTTTGAGAAATAAGTATTTTATTTTTAGTATCCTAACAACATTATTCTTGTTATTTCTTTCCGGTTGTACTGATCAAAAAGAAGACACAGAATCAGCGACTATTTCAACTAACACTGATTCTAAATATGTGAATACTTTCAAAGATTTAAATTTAGGCATCTTATTCGACTTTAATTTCAAATTAAATAATGCCGATAAAAATTGGGTTGATCTTTGGGTTGAAAGTTACAAAGATGGGAAGTTGGATTCTAATTCATTAACTAAACTATCATATGGGCAAAGTCCAAACGAAGTAGAAAAAGGTCATATTGGATTTGGGATACTATATACTGATGATGAATCTTTTGCCTTTCTTTATGGGCCGGGTATGAAAACACCCCCTCAAAAAATCGGCAAAATTCCTTCTACTGAAAGTAGTGTTAGTGGATGGTATTCTGCATTTGGAGATGAAACAGTTAAATTAAAATTAAATGAAACTTATGTACTGGGTGTCTACAGAGAATCGAAAGGAAACTCTTTACGAACATATGACTTGCAGGACGAGAATGAAGTAAAGAAAATGATAGATGATGTCCATCTTGTGTATTTATTAAAATTAAAAATTCATAGGTAAAACTTTAATCATCGTGGAATCTTATCCTGCCTGAGCGGTTCTCTCGGGTATCTGATCACTTGGCTAGCCTATCTGATCACTTCTCTTGGGGACCCGCAAAAGCTGGCCCTCTAAACCCGCCCCGTCCGAGTAAATTGCACTTGCTAATCGCCCGTTTCCCTTGCATTTTTTAGAATAAGATAGCAAAAAAAAGGGGGGAATGAAATGAATAGTTTACTTCGACATCACGGATGTTGCGATGGATGTCATCAAGATCACTCTTGCTCACTTTCTACTACTTCTGAAAATAATTGTGGCAATTGTAAACTAGGTCCATTTATAGCCATTGATAGAAACTGTACACCTATGTCTAACCCAATCCCGATGTGTTGTGGAATTGCGTTAGGTGTAAATAGTAGCCCTACTCTATCTTTAAACGAGGATGCAGAGCTTATTTCAACAGTAACCATTACTGTAAATGACTCTGATAATATTGTAAGATTACTACCGTCAATATGGTCGGCTACTAGTTCATCTTTGGTAACGGATCCAACGCTAAGGGGGAATACTGTAGAATTTTTCATTATCAGAACTTCGGATAATGCTGTGATAAGGTTGGTTTTTAATACAAACTTTGATGAAATGGTGACTACTTTCACAGCTTTGGATCAACCGGGAGCAGGAACATTTACGTATAACTTATTTGGAAGACTTATTAGATCGACTACACCCGTCCAAAGCGAAGTAATAAGTTCAGTTAACTTTACAGCTGAGCAGCTTAGTGGTACAACATAAAGAAATCAAATGAGAGTTGCATGAATGCATGTAAATGCAATCATAGCAGCTCGTCTTTACTCTATTGACATTACATAAGCTATTGTTGAGTTGATAAAAGTTATAATTTCTTAGCTCTCCGGTCAACGTTTACCTGAAATGAACAATGCTTCTTCTAAATAGACACATCAAATAAAGGCGGCTTCCCATTCATACCTTCACTGAACACCCACCAAACTTTTTTATTGTAAGCTCGCTTAACATCAAATGGGCTAAGTCTACCGTTTTCAGTAGGATGCCACTCCTTGGCTATTTCAGTAAATTCTTTTAACCAATCTTTAATTAACAACAAAAAACCCCCAATCTATAAGCGTTTATCACACTTATAAATCAGAGGTTGTAACAATACAGTTGTATTGCTTATTTCATCTTGTTGTATTGCATAATTTAAAGTTGTTCAAAAATGCTGTGTATTACTAAGTAGGGTATTTTCGCTTAAGAAAATTACTTCTTAAGATTGTAGAACGATTGTAACCCAAGATACTCAGCTGTTGAACCAAGTTGATCTTCGATGCGAAGAAGTTGGTTGTATTTAGCTACACGGTCTGTACGTGATGGAGCACCTGTTTTAATTTGGCCAGCGTTTGTAGCAACTGCGATATCAGCAATTGTTGCATCCTCAGATTCACCAGAACGGTGTGAGATTACTGCTGTATAACCAGCGCGTTTTGCCATTTCGATCGCTTCAAATGTTTCTGTTAACGTACCGATTTGGTTAACTTTGATAAGGATTGCATTCCCAACACCTTGCTCAATACCAGCCGCTAATTTTTTCGTATTTGTTACGAATAGATCGTCGCCTACTAATTGTACGCGAGCGCCAATGCGGTCTGTTAATAATTTGTGTCCTGCCCAGTCGTTTTCGTCTAAGCCATCTTCAATTGAGATGATTGGGTATTTAGCAGTTAACTCTTCGTACCAGTCAACCATTTCTTCAGAAGTTTTGACAACACCTTCACCCTCTAAGTGATATTTGCCATCTTCTTTATTGAATAATTCAGATGAAGCAACGTCCATTGCAAGTTTCACTTCTTCACCTGGTTTATAGCCAGCTTTTTCGATTGCTTCTAAAATTACAGTAATTGCTTCTTCGTTAGAACCAAGGTTTGGTGCAAAACCACCTTCATCACCTACAGCTGTATTATAGCCTTTCGCTTTAAGTACTGCTTTTAAGTTGTGGAAGATTTCAGCACCCATACGTAATGCATGACGGAATGATTCTGCTCCTACAGGCATTACCATGAATTCTTGAATGTCTACGTTGTTATCAGCGTGAGCACCACCATTTATGATGTTCATCATTGGTACTGGTAGTTGTTTTGCGTTAAATCCACCAAGATATTGATAAAGAGGTACATCTAAATAATCTGCCGCAGCATGTGCAACTGCCATTGATACACCTAGAATAGCGTTGGCACCTAACTTACCTTTGTTTTCTGTGCCATCTAGCTCGATTAAAGCTTTGTCGATGACTACTTGATCAAGAACTGAGTAGTTACCTTCTAGCTCTTGAGCAATAATTGTGTTTACATTTTCAACTGCTTTTAATACACCTTTGCCTAGGTAACGTGATTTGTCACCGTCGCGTAATTCTACTGCCTCATATTCACCTGTAGATGCACCTGATGGTACGATAGAGCGTCCAAAAGCGCCTGATTCTGTAAATACTTCAACTTCTACTGTTGGGTTCCCACGTGAGTCTAAAACTTCGCGCGCATAAATCTGTGTAATAAATGGCATAATTAATTCTCCTCTTTTTCAATTAATGATTGACCTGTCATTTCAGAAGGTTGTGACACCTCTAATAATTCTAACATGGTTGGCGCCAAATCGGCTAAAATGCCACCATTTCTTAACATTAAATTTGATTTTGTCACAATTACTGGAACAGGATTTGTTGTATGAGCTGTCATCGGAGCCCCTTCTAAAGTAAGTACTTCATCAGAGTTCCCATGGTCAGCTGTAATAATAGCTGCGCCACCTTTTGCAAGGAGTGCATCTACTACTTTCCCAAGACATTCATCGACTGTTTCAATGGCCTTGATTGTTGGCTCCAACATTCCGCTATGCCCAACCATGTCAGGGTTAGCGAAATTAAGAATAATGCCATCAAATTTATCGGCCTCAATCTCTGCAAGCAATGCTTCTGTTACCTCATAAGCACTCATTTCAGGTTTTAAATCGTATGTTGCAACCTTTGGAGATGCAATTAAAATACGTTCTTCCCCGGCAAAATTATCCTCACGACCACCACTCATAAAGAATGTAACATGCGGATACTTTTCTGTTTCTGCAATACGAAGCTGTGTTTTACCATTAGAAGCTAACACTTCACCAATCGTATTTTTCAAGTTGTCGCTTTCATACGCAACTTGTGCATTTACTTCATCACTATAATGTGTGAAAGATACAAATTTTAAATTCTCTGGATGTTTAGCTGATATTGCAAAGCCATCAAATTCATCATTTGTAAACACTTTAGATAGTTGAATTGCACGATCAGGGCGGAAATTGAAGAAAATAACTGCGTCATTATCGTCAATCGTTGCCACTGCTTCACCATGCTCTTGAACGCTAAATGGAATAACAAACTCATCTGTTACATCACGTTCATATGATTCAGCTACACCACTTGTTGCACTATCGGCTGTTTGACCAACACCATCAACTAGTACATTGTACGTAAGAGCTACACGATCCCAACGTTTATCACGATCCATCGCATAATAACGACCATGAATAGAAGCGAATTGACCTACGCCAATTTCCTCTATTTGTTTTTCAGTTTCTTTAATATAGTCTAAAGCTGTTGTCGGTCCAACATCACGACCATCTAAGAAACCATGTACAAAGACTTTGTCTAAGCCTTGTTGCTTTGTAAGCTTTAATAGTGCAAACATATGCTCATAGTGACTATGTACGCCACCATCTGATAGTAAGCCCATAATATGAAGCTTAGATTGATGTGCTTTCACATGTGCCATGGCATCCAAAAATGCTTGATTCGTAAAGAAATCTCCATCACGAATTGATTTGTTTAAGCGTGTTAAGCTTTGATAGACAATACGTCCAGCTCCGATATTCAGGTGTCCAACTTCAGAGTTCCCCATTTGACCATCGGGTAACCCCACCGCTTCACCTGCTGCCGTTAATGTTGAGTGCGGGAACTCATTCCAAAAACGATCGAAATTAGGTTTGTTTGCCTGAGCTACTGCATTTCCGAACGTTTCATCGCGGAATGCAAAGCCATCTAAAATAATTAATGCTACTGGCTTTTTAGGCATTTGCTGCCGCCTCCAATAATTTTAAATATGAATCTGGTTGTAAGCTTGCACCGCCAACTAAAGCGCCATCGATATGCTCTTTTGATAATAATTCCTGAATGTTTTCAGGTTTTACGCTACCGCCATATTGAATACGTACAGCAGCGGCCGTTTCAGCATTATATAATTCCTTAATTACTGCACGAATTGCTCCGCATACTTGGTTAGCATCTTCTGCTGTAGCTGTTTTCCCTGTACCAATTGCCCAAATAGGCTCGTAGGCGATTACCATATGCTCTACTTCTTGTGCCCCAAATCCAGCAAGTGCAGCTGTAATTTGATGAGCAACTTTTTGCTCAGTAGTTCCCGCTTCACGTTCCTCAAGCGTTTCTCCACAGCAAATAATTGGTACGATATTATGTGCAAGTGCTGCAGCAACCTTTTTATTGATAGCTTCATCTGTTTCGTTATAATATTCACGTCGTTCAGAATGTCCTAAAATAACATAGTCTACTTCCACACTTGCTAACTGAGCTGGACTAACTTCTCCAGTAAAGGCACCTTCGTTTTCATAGTGCATCGTTTGTGCACCAATAGCTAACTCAGATTCACTCGCAACTTGGACAAGCGTAGGTAGGTAAAGTGCTGGTGCACAAACAACAGCGTCTACTTTATCATTTGAAGGAATTTTGTCCTGTACCGCATCGACAAACTGAATAGCCTCTTCAAATGTTTTATACATTTTCCAGTTACCTGCAATAATTGGTTTGCGCATTGTTTTTGCCTCCTATATTTTTTATTCCGTTTACTTATCGTTTAATGCCACAATTCCCGGAAGTTCTTTCCCTTCCATCAATTCAAGTGATGCTCCGCCACCTGTAGAAATATGGTCCATTTTATCGGCAACTTCAAATTTTTCTACTGCTGCTGCAGAATCCCCGCCACCAATTACTGTATAACCAGTTGTTGTTGCCATAGCTTCAGCTACAGTTTTTGTACCATTCGCAAATTTATCCATTTCAAAGACACCCATTGGTCCATTCCAAATGATTAATTTAGAATCTTTAATAACCTCTGCATATTTAGCAGCCGTTTTCGGACCAATATCTAAGCCCATCCAATCTGCTGGTATAGCGTCTACATCAACAATTTTTGTTTCAGCATCTTTTGAAAATTCATTTGCGACAACTGCATCGATTGGCATATGTAATTGCACGCCTTTTGCCTTTGCCTTTTCAATAAAGGATTTTGCTAAGTCGATTTTATCTTCCTCTAATAAAGATTTACCGATATCATAGCCTTGCGCTTTAATGAATGTGAATGATAAACCGCCACCGATAATTAAGTGATCCACTTTTTCTAATAAGCTTTCAATTACACCGATTTTGTCTTTTACTTTGGCACCACCGATAATGGCTGTAAATGGATGCTCTGGCTTAGATAATGCTTTACCTAGCACATCTAATTCCTTTTGCATAAGGAAACCAGATACTGCCGGTACATGTTTAGCAATTCCTTCAGTTGACGCGTGTGCACGGTGAGCTGCGCCGAACGCATCATTAACGTAAACGTCCGCTAATTTTGCAAATTGCTCTGCTAATGCAGCATCATTTTTTTCTTCACCAGCGTGGAAGCGTACATTTTCAAGTAACATAATGTCACCATTTTGCATATTTGCAACAGCATCTTCTACTTTATCACCAATTGACTCATCTAATTTAGTAACAGGCTTACCCATTAATTCAGCTAAACGTACACCTACTGCAGTTAAGCGCATATCCTCTTTTACTTCACCCTTTGGACGTCCTAAATGAGAGGCTAAAATGACTTTGGCACCTTGCTCCACTAAATATTCAATTGTAGGGATTGCTGCTCGGATACGTGTTTCGTCAGTAATCGCACCATCTGCCATCGGTACATTAAAATCAACACGTACAAATACGCGCTTCCCTTTTACATCAACATCTTTCATCGTCTTCTTATTTAACATGAAGAAACCCCCTTCAAAGTTTTAGTCATGAAATTCCTGGATTCACCCATCTTGGCTCCTCACATCATTCACGTAACTGTTTTATTGTTCCATCAACACATAAAGTTATAACAAGCCTTTTCAGCTAGTATCATCCAAACCTTTAATGAAATACTCTGACTTATCACCAAAAGTTAGACATGGCATTTGTTAAAATATGTACTCAAGGAGCCGCCCGGTCGGAACGGACATCAACCCACATTTTGGAGAGTACCCTTTACTTGCCTTTATAGTAGCAAAAGTCACGTTCTATGTCTTGCAATTGCATAACCTGCACATCGAATTTATATTACGTATAAAAAAGGAGTAAGGGTAAATTTCCCTTACTCCATTACCCTTGTATATTATATCCGTTAGATATTATAAAGGCTATACTTTTTGTGCGCAAAAAGCAGTATTATGTCACACTTTTTACTTTAGTTATCGAATTATGACACTTATTTATTGTTAAATCCTTTTTCTGCGATATATAAAGCTAAGTCCATTAAACGAGTAGAGTAACCAATTTCGTTATCATACCATGCTAGGACCTTTACCATACTATTTTCTAATACCATTGTAGAAAGACCATCTACAGTTGAAGAGTTATGGTTACCATTGTAGTCAATTGACACTAATGGAAGCTCATTGTATCCTAAAATACCTTTAAGCTCTTTTTCTGAAGCTTCTTTTAATGCAGCATTAATGGATTCTTTTGTTACTTCTGCTTTTAGCTCTACTACTAAGTCAACACATGACACGTTTGGTGTTGGTACACGCATAGAGAAGCCGTCTAATTTACCTTTTAATTGAGGTAATACTTTTGAAACTGCTACTGCTGCCCCTGTTGTTGTTGGAATCATTGACACTGCACCAGCACGTGCGCGACGTGGATCAGAGTGCGGGAAGTCAAGGATACGTTGATCGTTTGTATATGAGTGAATTGTCGTCATCATACCACGTTCAATACCAAATTTTTCATCAAGTATTTTTGCAACTGGTGCTAGACAGTTTGTTGTACAAGAAGCGTTTGAAATAACATCATCTGTTTCAGGGTTATAATCTTCATGGTTAACACCCATTACAAACGTTGGCATTTCGCCCTTCGCTGGAGCTGAAAGGATAGCTTTTTTTGCACCTGCTTGAACATGTTTTCCTACTTCTTCCATCGAACGGAATCTACCTGTACATTCAAGTACTACATCTACGCCTAGTTCACCCCAAGGTAAGTTAGCAGGATCTTTTTCTGCATACACGTTAATTTTCTTTCCATTTACTACGAAAGAATCGCCTTCTGCATAAACATCAGCATCGTAGATACCGTGTACTGAATCATAAGTTAATAAGTGTGCAAGTTGACCTGCATCTGTTAGATCATTTACTGCAACCACTTCGATTTCATCGTGTTTCATAGCTTCACGAAATACTAATCGTCCAATACGTCCAAATCCGTTAATCGCTAATTTTAATGCCATTGTTAATTCCTCCAATATTGTTTAAATAATTTATTTTTGCCTCGGACATTTATAATATCCGCAATTGGCTTTATTCTCATTCAAGGGTTTTTAACACCCGCTTAAATACGAGTTCCTTAGTCATTTATAAAGAAGGTAAACCTTCAGCAATCGCTTTTGCGGCTACCTCATCCGTTATAAAAATGGTTTGCTTTGGTGCTACCTTAAAGTACGATAGCATTGCCTTCACTTTTTGTTTACCAGCAGCAACTGCTATGATTTTCTTACTTCTTTGAACTTGCTCAAACTGAATACCGATTGTTCGAATTCGATGTACAATTTCGCCTTCTGCATTGAAATAATAGCCAAACGCTTCACTAACTGCACCCTTTTCTTCGAGTATCCGTAAATCTTCAGGCGATGAATTGCGACGAACAGCCATTTCCTCTGCTGAGCCAATACCATGGATAACACAATCTGCATGATCATAATAATTCATCATTTCAGTTACCATTGGCTCTGTTAACATTGCTTGATAGGCCTGCTCACTTAAATGCTCCGGTAAAAACAAAGTACGATACTGTGCATTCATTTGCATGGCAAATGTTGAGACAAGTGTATTGGCTTGCATTTGCATTTCATGTCCAATACCACCACGAGCAGCAACAAATGTGATGTTGTGTGTATCAGCTGGATGTAAAAATTGCGCAAGTGATGCAACCGACTTTCCACCTGTAACAGCCACTGTTTGACCATCAAAGCTAGTTGCCATAAATTGTTGTGCTGCCTCTTTTCCAAGCAATGTTAATATCGTATCGTCTTCATTGTAATCACCTGGAACAACAATTACATGCTGTAAGCCAAAATGGTTTTCCAATAATTTAGCTAGCTGTGTCAGACCAGACCATTCATAAACTAGTGCTCGTAGCTTATCAATAACTGCTTCACCTTCGTCTGTACATACCATACCCGACTTTTGAGAATCTAATAACCCTTGCTCACGTAAAATATCCGTTTCTTTACGAATTTCGCGTTCGGTCATTTTAAGTGACTCTGCAAGTGTTCGACGCCCAATTGGCTGCATAAGCTGAACTGTTTGCAAAATACGATATCTCGATTGTAGAAGCGGATACATTTCAGGAAGTAGCCTTTGCTGTGCCTCAGGTACAGATAACATATTAACCTACTCCCTTTTTAATAGTTGTGGGTTAAATTATGTCCCACTATATAAAATTATGTCCCACTTACAACTTTATTATAATACGCTTTAAAATAAAGAGCAAGTAAATGCTATGTATTGGCATTGAAAATTATTTTAAGCATAGTGGCCTAATTACGCCTGTGTTGGGTTTCATTGGAATGTGGGGCTCTTTAATGGCTCCTCGGCATATCGAAGGGGTGATTTCCGTTCCAGGCTACTCGCTTCGCTTTCGTACAGAGCAAAGCTTTCTGTGGACGAGCGTCGAGCCGCTTCCTCCGCTAAAGGAACGAAGGCTAAATGCGTCACGTCCTGTGACAATGCCTCCGTGACCAACATCATGTTGGCCTCAGGGTCTCGCCTGTCTCGCTTTCCCACGGGAGTCGAGTAGCCTTCCACTCCAATCAGCAATAGTGTAGAATTTTTATAAATTTATCCCGCGTAACAGTGCGGTAAGATCGTGAAATCAAACAAGATCTCTAACCATTTTGTTTTTCAACATAATAAAAACCCGTAACCAAATTTGTCATGGTTACGAGTTTTTTTGTTAGCTTATTTTGTGAAAGATAAAATTGCGTTTTTCTTAAATCCGCCTAAAGCTTTTGTTGCTTCATTTTTATTTGTGTATTCAAAAATACGAACGTCCTTTTTCTCAAATACTGTAATAACCCACATTGTAAATTCTCCCTTCAAATATACGTTTTTGTATTATAACAACCACTTAAAATGTGATACTTTTGATAAACTGTTTTATAACAACTTCTTACTGATTCCTATTCTACTCCTTTTTTTAAAAAAATAAAGCCTAATGTGAAGGTCTTCACAAACTGTTCAAATTCTAAACGTTTTCATTGAACAATTTGTGAATTGTCGTTATTACCGCTAAAAATTTGGGTAAATTAAAAATTCATCTACACATTACGTGTTACGCCCCACTTTCATCGCCTGAAGACTACATAATTGGCAGGAGCGAGCCATAATAATATCGTTTGGATGAACATTTACTAAAAAACTGCAAATAAAAAAAGCCGAGGAATGAATCCTCGACTTTTTCTGGTGCCTAGCGACGTCCTACTCTCACAGGGGGAAGCCCCCAACTACCATCGGCGCTAAAGAGCTTAACTTCCGTGTTCGGTATGGGAACGGGTGT
>NZ_JBHURE010000036.1:0-31205 GCF_042674095.1 Lysinibacillus sp. NPDC056959
TGATGTCCAAAATTTTGTTTCGTTCACTAACTCAAGGTTAGCTACTAAAAACTTTATTGATTACGTTTTGCTTGTTCAGTTTTCAAGGTTCATTTTTTCACTGTCGATCAGCGACAGGATTTAATTATATCAAAATATTAATATATTTGTCAACAACTATTTCGAAATGTTTTTTCACTGTCGATGTGACAGGATTTTATTCTATCAAAATATCAATATGTTTGTCAAACTTATTTTGAAATATTTTTCACTGTCGAAGTGACAGGAATAACAATATATCATGATTACTTTTCACTTGTCAACACGTTTAAACAATTTTTCAATACATTAGATTTAACGACAGCTAAATCATACTATTAAATAGAATCAATCCTTTCAATTAAAGGAACACTCATAAGGTTACTATCATTAGGTCTAAATAAATAATTAACCTCTTAGACGGAAACGAAGTTTTTAAACATATTCGCTTCCACTCTCTGTGTATGTTGATTTATACAAGGTTACTCGTTTGGATTCTGCTACAAACATAGCAGGAGAAATGCGAATTTTTTAGGAAAGGTTTTTATCCTTCATTATAAAAGCTACTCATATGTACATTAGCGAATCTCCCTTTGTTATTCGCTACATAAATGCTCCATAAGTGTTGCATAATCCAAATTGCCGTATTGTATTACTTGCCCATCCTTTTCTACTACTGGAATCATGAGCATATACATTTCATGTATGCTCTCATCTTCTTCAATATCAATAATTTCTATATCAAAATCTATATCTTCCTGTACAAGCTTTAATGTATGCAATCCCTCTACACATAGCCCACAATTAGCTCGACTAAAAAATTTCACGTTCAATTACAGCACCTCCCTTATGAGCTATTATAAAACGAAACAGCTATCTATAAACAATTTATCGAGAAATAGCACCAATTATTAAAATAGTTCTAACTTTTCTTATCCCTAAAACAGTAAAATAATCGGATACATGGATTATTCCATTAGGGTTCTAACTATAAAAGACTGTGCAAGGTCATACTTTCTGCACAGTCTTCTTTCATATTATTTTTTCAGATGGTTATCTAAGAATTTCAGCATTGCATTGTAGAATTCGATTTTATTTTCTTCATTTTGGAAACCATGGCCTTCATTATCCTTCACCATGTATTCTACATTGACGCCTCTTGCACGTAACGCTTCAACAATTTGATCAGATTCAGCTTTGTTTACACGTGGATCATTTGCACCTTGAGCGACGAATAATGGTGTTTTAATTTTATCCACGTGGAAGACAGGTGAAACTGCTGTTAATAGCTCTTTATCCTTCTCTGGATGCCCTACACGCTCATATAACATTTCACGCATTGTTTCCCAGTATGGAGGAATTGTATTTAATAGCGAAAAGATATTCGATACACCCACATAATCAACTGCTGCTGCATATAGATCTGGTGTGAAAGCGATGCCTGCTAAAGTTGCATAACCTCCAAAAGATGCACCGTAAATTCCGATACGTTTTGGATCTGCAATACCTTGGTCGATTGCCCATTGTACACCATCCGTAATGTCATCTTGAATTTTGAGACCCCACTGCTTATTACCAGCCTCAAGGAACTTTTTACCGTATCCAGCCGAAGAACGGAAATTCATTTGTAGTACCGCATAACCACGGTTTGCTAGTAGTTGCACCTCAGGATTAAAGCCCCAAGTATCACGGCCCCATGGCCCACCATGTGGATTGACGATAAGTGGCAGATTTTTAGCCTCTTTATTTTTTGGTAAAGTTAAATAACCATTAATTGTTAGACCATCTCGACTTTTATATGAGATTGGATGCATTTCTGCAAGCTCTTCTTGTTTTAACCAAGGGCTTAATGTTGCCATTTCTGTCATTTTATCTGTTTTTGAATCGTAATAATAATATTTTCCGTAAACAGTGTCACTCGAAACACTAACAATAAATTTTGTCATTTCTTTATTGTAATCATTAATTCTTAATTCACTTTCATGAACTCCTAATTTGTTTTGAATTTTACGGAATAGTTTTTCAAAGTCCTTGTCAAAAAATTGATAGTGTATTTTATCTGTTATATATCCACCGTATACTAATTTATCTTTCTCAGGACTATATAATACACCTATTACATCCACTTCTGAGTTGGACATAATTACTTCTTCATTACCTTTTAAATCATATTTAACCACTTCTACTTTATCTCTTCCTTTATTAGAAGTTGCGATAATATGTTTATTGTCTTTAGAGAAAGCAAGTGGCATTACTTCATCTCCTGCTTTCATTTCAATAAATGGCTTAAATTCGTCTTTCTCTGAGTCACGGTAAAGAATAGTTCCTTCTACACCATCTGAAGTAACTGCCATACGTACTTTTCCATCATGATCTGCTAACCAACTCGAAATATTACCTGGATTTTTAGCAACTTGCGTAGTTTTTCCAGTCTTCACATTAAGCTTGTATACATCAAAGACCTTTGCATCTTCTTTATTCATCGTAATAAGGATTTCGTCTTTAACGCCCTGTAAACCACTTAAGAACCTAACTGTTACATTTGGATAAGGAGTTAAATCTTTTTCCTTATTACCATTAAATTTTGTTGAATAAATGTGGAAGTTTTCATCGCCACCTTTATCCTTTAAATATAGTAAATTATTATCTTTCCAGAATGACCCGGCAATATCACGGTCCTTTGAGCTAGATACACGCACTGGCTCACTATCATCATTCATTTTCTTTACGTACACATTCGAACGATTTTTCCACGCAGAGTTATAAGTAATATAATTTCCGTCTGGTGAAAGTTGATAGCCGACGCTTCCAGGGTTTTTCATGAAATCTTCTACAGAAATTTCTTTCACGCCTTTATTACTGACAGCGTTTTTCACATTTTTAGCGTTGTTTAAAATTTTGACCGCATCTTGTTTAGTAATCGTTTCACTATTCGAAAGACCATTAAATAAACCAAGCTTATTTGCTTTTTCTTGATACTCAGCAAGTGTTGCTTCTTTTTCTTCTTTATTTAAAGCTCTTACTAAAATACGTGCCACTTCATCACGTTTAATATTGCCACTTAAATCTTTTAATTCTGCGCCTTTTACCCAAGTATCAATGATTTCCTGACGCATTGTCTCAGATCCATGCTGGAACGTAAGGGCTGTTACCGTTAAATCTAAAAACTCCTTAGCAGATAGACGTTCCTCTCTTACTTCTACTTGACTGCTAGTTTCATTGGACGCGCGCACTTCCTGCATAGATACAGGAATGACAGCAGATGTCGTTAAAATAACCGCTAATGATGCTGATAAAAATCTTTTTTTCAAAATGATTCCCTCCTATTATCAATTCGCGTTATACACTTTTTTGTCAATACATTGAATTTATACCAACTTATGTATGTTCGTCAATTTTCTGATCCACTAGATTAAAAGGTATGAAAACGATTCATACATGAGTAGATAAACGGTATATATATATATATTCGTCATCATAGGTGCAAATAACTGATGACAGAACGAATTCCCCATTACTTTTTGTAAAACAGTGATGATATCCTCTTGATCGTGTTGAGCAAACAATGGCCAACCTACTCCCTGCCTTAGCATTTAAGACATTCTTATCCTTAGTCAAATGATAAAAACTTCCTGCTTAGATACAGGAATAACAGCTGATGTCGTTAAAATAACTGCACATATTGCTGATAAAAATCTTTTCTTCAAAATGTTTACTCCATATCAATACAGTTATATTGTTAGCACTTTTAAACCAGTAAAGAAGTGAACTACAAATGAGTTCACTTTTTAAATATAATATTCAATCGCCTCAGCATTATTCGTTTGGAATCGGAAAGAAGTTAAAATTTTCGACTTGCTCCACCACCAGCAGATGAGCCTCCTCCGAATCCGCCAAAGCCACTTCCTCCAGAGCGACCACTGCCAAAGCCACCTGGATAACCGCCACGTCGACCCGAACGAGGCCCTCCCCCTCTACCGCTTGATACAACAATAACTATGATCACGATTAAAATAATTATCCATGTAGGCATTCCTTCATTGTCAGTTGTATTTCCAGGCACCTCTCCATCCCAATCGTACTCTTGCGCGACATTTTGAAATACTTCCGCGTACGTTGCTTTAAATGCCTTATCCATATTTTCAGCACCTGCATTTGGATAAAACGCATCATCTAAAATGCGCCCCAGTTTGCCATCTGGTAATGCCCCTTCAAGGCCTTGGCCTACCGCGATCACAACATCATTATTGCCTTTTCCCTGCCCAAACGTTGCTAAAATTAACACACCATTATTTTTTTGAGCATCACCAATACCCCAAGAGCGAATCATTTTTGTAGCATACATTTTTGGTTCTTGACCATTAATATTATCTACTGTTACGACCATAATTTCAGCACCTGTACCTTTATCTAGCTGCTCTGAGTAACGATTGAGTTCTTCCTCCACAGAGGCAGATAAAACATTTGCAAAATCATGAATATACGTATTTTCCATCGGCGTTGGCATTGCGGCATCTGCTGTTCTAATAGTTAAACTAAATATGAAGCCAACAATAGCAAGTTGGGTCATCAACCGTTTCATTATTGTTTACCTGAACCGCTAAAATCTATAGATGGTGCCTTTTCAGCACCGGCAGCAGCTTTAAAGTATTCCCTCTGTTCAAAACCAAACATCCCAGCAATTAAATTGCCTGGGAAACGTTTGACTGTTTTATTAAAAGCCTGCACTTCATTGTTATAGTCTTCTCGGGCAACAGCTAAACGGTTTTCAGTCCCCGCTAATTCATCCATTAATTGACGGAAGTTTGCATCTGCCTTTAAATTCGGATAATTTTCTACAACTACTAGCAATCGACTAAGTGCTCCATTCAATGCATCATTGGCAACCGCTTGCTCCTTTGGACTTTGAGCATTTCCCATTTGTGCACGTGCGTCTGCAATGCTAGCGATAACCTCTTTTTCATGGTTGGCATATCCTTTTACAGATTCTACTAAGTTCGGAATCAAATCGAAGCGACGTTGTAGCTGATTTTCAACTTGAGCCCATTTCGAATCAACGCCTTCCTCGGCAGTTACAAGGCTATTGTATTTTGGTATAAATAGTAAGGACAATACAACTAAAATAATAACGATAATTCCGATAGGTCCAAATATTTTTTTCAACTTTAAAACCACCTTCGCTTTCTTTTAGCTATCACTCAAAATCAGAAATACTATTTATTTTGATGATGAGCTATTCTTTTCATTACCACTAATGTGCAACAAAAAAACATCTCTATTCTACATATATGCAAACGCATCAATACCGTATGAAATTTGTCTAACGTGCCATACTTAATATGTAACAAAACTATGATATATAGGAGGCGCTTTTTTTGACACAATCGTTTCAAAATGAATCATCAAACCAAACATCATTCAACCAGCAACAAAGCCTAAATCATGGTGGACATGAGGTAATGGACATGCATGAAACAATTGGAGAAATCATTGCTGGAATGAATCAATCCATCTTTTTACGTCAACATGTTAAGGATCCGGAGTTACTTAGCATTTTGGATCGCCAATATAATTTCACATTAGGTATGTATAACACAATTGTGGAATCATTTAAAACAGGGCATGATCCTACTGTACCTACGGGACGCTATCAAATGGAGACAGGAAATGATTTTAAATATGGATTAAATCCTGGCCAACCTAAAAAGCCTATGCAAAATGCAAGCGAGCTCAACGACGAAGCAATCTCTGGCTTCCTATTAGGTGCTCAAAAAGGGGCAGCAAAATGTATGACTGCTGCCGCAACTGAAACTACAAACCCTGTAGTTCGACGAGTTGTTGCTGATAGTATTCCCAACTGCATCGAAATGGCATACGAATTATCTATTTACCAAAATATGCATAGCTACTATCAAGTACCACAATATTCTCAACAAGATATGCACACGATGCTTAATTCGTTCGACACAACAACAAATCCCCTACATTAATAATAAAAAAACAAGAGCAGTCCCATATGTGATGCATCATCACAAGGGGCTGCTCTTATTTAATGAACTATAAATTTTCCTCGCTCGTTTTGCGGATTACAAAAAGCTTCTCTCTTCGACCACTAGCCAACACGATCTCTAACTCCACAGTCAAAACCCATTACACATGTTACTTTTTTGCAAAAAAAAAGAATCCCCTCAGATAGGATTCTTTTTTTCGACTAGTTTAACTAGTCTTCACGTACAGTATGTTCACTAAAAAATAATTTGGAGTTGTTGCTTTTTTGAAGGTTTGAAAGGAACAGATACGGGAATAATGCCTACTAGGTAATATTCCCATTAATTTCCCTCTCTTTCTCCTCTAAGCAGGCTGCTAAACTACTTATTAGGAGAATTCGAGTTATAAAAATATATTAAATAATCAGTAAAATGGCGCCCTCGGAGGGAATCGAACCCCCAGTGCAAGAACCGGAATCTTACGTGTTATCCATTACACCACGAGGGCAATTGAGCACAAAAAAAAAGTACCCACTAGGCTTAACAAAAAGCATGATGTAGATAATCCTCATTTGAAGCATACCTGACAAAATAGTGTACTGTACTTTAACTTATGACCTTATTCATTATACAAACGTATTGCTCATAATTCAACTATAGAATGTAAAACATTTAAACTTTTTTTATCTTCATACAGTAAGTGTCAAAATAACTAGTAAATAAAATGCAGCCACCATTGTACGTCACGCACTAGAAAGGAATTTAATGTACGGGCTTCAGGCGCATCATTTATCTACGTAAAGGCGAAATTATTTTAATTTATTTCACTTTAACAGGGTTAATATTTGACCTTCCCTGACTATAATGTGTATGATAAGGATACAGCTGAATACGATGGAAGTTTTCAGCAAAAGTATTCGAATTTAGTTTTCTAAGGAGGATTTAACATGAATTTAATTCCTACAGTTATTGAACAAACAAGTCGTGGTGAACGTGCGTACGACATCTATTCACGACTACTAAAAGACCGTATTATCCTATTAGGAAGTGCAATTGACGACAACGTTGCTAACTCAATTGTTGCTCAACTCCTATTCCTACAAGCAGAAGATCCAGATAAAGATATCTTTCTTTATATTAACTCACCAGGTGGATCAATTACTGCCGGCATGGCAATTTATGACACAATGCAAATTATCAAGCCACAAGTACAAACAATTTGTATCGGTATGGCAGCATCTATGGGTGCTTTCCTACTTGCAGCTGGTGAACCAGGTAAACGTTTCGCATTACCGAATGCTGAAGTAATGATTCACCAACCACTTGGCGGTGCACAAGGTCAGGCGACTGAAATCGAAATCGCTGCAAAACGTATTTTATTCTTACGTGAAAAATTAAACGGTATTTTATCAGAACGTACAGGTCAACCACTTGAAGTCATTGCAAGAGATACAGACCGCGATAACTTCATGACTGCTGAGCGCGCAAAAGAGTACGGCTTAATCGACCAAATTATGGATCGCAACGACCGTAAATAAAAAAGACGAAAGGCATCTAAGGTTTATTCCTGAGATGTCTTTTTTTGTTTGCTTTGATGGGTCTACCCTGATTCGGCTCTTCTTTCCGACGCTTTGACCTTTCTCCCATCGCTCCGACTCCGACTCTACTCCCTATGACTTCAATCTTCCTATCCCTCATCCTATCCCTCATGTCGACGATCGATACAGGATAACATTGGCCTTCATTTTAAGTTATACAAATATCCAACAAAAATAGGACTTGCTTTTTCAATATGAAAGCGCAAAAAAACTGCCCAATATGTAATTTTTACCTCTTGGACAGTTTCTGCATTATGCATTATGCGTTTTATTAATCTTCTTTTTCAATTAGGGCTGCTAATGCTGTAACCGCTTGCTCAGCATCGTTACCATCACCGCTAAGGACAACTTCTGTTCCTTTTGCAATGGCTAAGCTCATAACACCCATAATGGATTTAGCATTTACTTTTTTCTCGTCTTTCTCAAGAAAGATATCTGCGCTAAAGCGATTTGCTTCTTGTACAAATAGCGCTGCTTGTCTAGCTTGTAGTCCTAATTTTAATTTTACATGGACTCTTCTCTCGGTCATTCTTAAAACTCCCCTTTACTACCGTTCATCTTATTATTTTTATATTACCTTACTTACTAGCAAAAGAACAACACGTACCTGAAAAGTATGAAAATTTAGCCACCAATTTTTTCGCCACTTCTTAATGCATCGGCAATCTCATCAATTTTACGTAATCGATGATTGACACCTGATTTACTAACCGTTCCACTTGATACCATTTCACCAAGTTCTTTCAGTGTTACATCTTGATATTCTACTCGTAATCGCGCTATTTCACGAAGTTTTTCTGGTAATTGATCGAGACCTATTGAATTTTCAATAAATCGGATGTTCTCTACTTGACGTAATGCGGCACCTATTGTTTTATTTAAGTTCGCTGTTTCACAGTTAACAATACGATTAACACTATTTCTCATATCTCGTAATATGCGGACGTCTTCGAACTTCATCATTGCTTGATGAGCCCCAACAATATTAAGGAAATCGGAAATTTTTTCAGCTTCTTTTAAATAAGTTACAAAGCCTTTTTTTCGTTCAATTGTTTTTGCATTTAGCTCAAATTCATTCATCAAATCCATTAAAGCCTCGCCATGTTCTTTATATAATGAATAAATTTCTAAATGGTAGGCTGATGTTTCTGGATTGTTGACCGAACCTCCAGCTAAAAATGCTCCTCGTAAATATGCTCTTTTTTGGCCACCCTTTTTAATGAGCTCCCGAGAAATAGTATGATTAAATTGAAAGTCGTCTGAGATGATTTCTAAATCAATTAGTAGCTCACGCGCACCTTCTCTAACACGGCAAATGTATACGTTATTTTTTTTCAAACGCATTTTTTTTCTAACAAGCAACTCTACATTATATGGATATAGCTTTTTCATAATCGTATAAAGTCTTCTTGCGATTGCAGCGTTTTCGGTTTGTACGTCTAAGCTTAACTGCTTATTAGCGAAAGATAATGAACCATTCATACGAATTAGGGCAGATACTTCTGCTTTCATACAATGATTGTCCGCTTCTATTTGAGTTAATTCCTTTTTCGTTTCAGAAGCAAAAGACATATCACGCCCTCCTTTCAACCTTTTGTTCTATGTATATGCCATCTTATCATATACAATAAGCGCTTTATAATTCACTAACTTTTTGCCTCATAGATTTTTGCATAATCTACAAGCCATTCCGCAACATTTGCCGCATTATGACGAACCGTTCCATCAGGACGAATCGTGGCAATATCTCGTTGAATAACCTCTAATCGCATGCTTTCGAGCTTGGCAACGTCGAACGTTACCGGCTCAGCACACTCTTCCTTATAAAGCTCTTTTACAGGATAAGGAAGCTTTACATCATTTACTAAAATAGAATCAATGAAGGCGTCTCCAACATGGTCATATATAGCTTTCACATGATCACCTGCTGTATAGGAAATGGTTTCACCTTTTTGAGTCATTAAATTACAAACGTAAATTTTTCTTCCTTTTGCCTTTACAACAGCTTCTCCAATTTCTTTTACAAGAAGGTTTGGAATTATACTCGTATATAAACTTCCCGGACCAATTAAAATATAGTCGGCACGATTGATTGCTCGAATAGCCTCTGGTAGCGGTTTCACGTTTTCAGGCACTAAAAAAACTCGATTAATTCGTTTTTTAGCCAAAGGAATTTTAGATTCACCTTCAATGATAGACCCGTCCTCAAGTTCGGCATGTAAATTTATCTTTTTATTAGCTGCTGGTATGACGCGGCCATGCACCTTTAAAACTTTTCCCATTTCACTAATAGCATGGTTAAAGTCACCAGTAATATCTGTTAAAGCCGTTAGCATTAAATTACCTAATGAATGACCACGTAAATCTTCCGATGCTAAAAATCGATATTGAAACATTTGCTCTACAAGCGGCTCAACATCCGATAACGCTGCGATAACATTACGGACATCACCGGGTGGTGGAATATCATAGTCATCTCGTAAGCGTCCTGAAGAACCACCATCATCTGCTACTGTAACAATTGCAGTAATATCAAATGGGTGGTGCTTGAGGCCTCGCAGCAGGGTAGAAAGCCCTGTGCCACCACCTATTACAACAAGCTTTGTTCGCTTCTTTCCCATTTACTCAATCCTTTCTACGATTGATGTCACGATGCGCAATAACAGTTTTTTCCTTCCCAGCTAAATATGCTCCGAAATATTCCGCTAATGTTACTGAGCGATGCTGTCCTCCAGTACATCCAAAAGCAATAACAAGTTGTGATTTGCCCTCTTGTCTATAAAGTGGAATCATAAATTCAAACAAATCCGTAAGTTTTTGAATGAGTGTTTGCGTATCCTCAAGTGCCAGCACATAAGAAGATACCTCAGTTTGTAATCCTGTTTTATGACGTAACTCCTCTACATAATATGGATTTTTTAAAAAACGGACATCAAACACTAAGTCGGCATCGATCGGCATACCATGTTTAAATCCAAAAGACATAATATTTACTGAGAATATATTATTGGCATCATTTGCAAATTCTTTTGCGATTTTTTCACGTAGCTCTTTTGGCTTCATATTGGATGTATTATAAACAAATTTAGCGCGCCCCTTTACTTCCGATAAAAGATTACGTTCTCGTTTAATGCCATTTAATAGCAATCCATTTGCAGCCAAAGGATGTGCACGTCTTGTTTCCTTATAACGTCTAACTAACGTTGCATCATCTGCATCTAAAAATAAAATTCTTGCAACTATATCGCCTTCTTTAAGCATATGGTCGAGGGCGCCAATAAGAGAATCAAAAAAGTCGCCGCCACGCATATCCATGACAGCTGCTATACGTGTAATATTTTTACCCGAATCCCTTAGTAGGGTTAAAAATGTTGTGAGTAACGCTGGTGGTAAATTATCAATACAGTAATACCCTAAATCTTCAAAGCTTTGAATAGCTACTGTTTTCCCAGCTCCAGACATTCCTGTAATAATAACTAATTCATGTTTACCTTTTAGGTCTTCAACCACCACTGTCATGCAGCTCCTTTAGTGTTCTATTGATATTTGTATTTTCTCATGAAGTAATTCAAAATCAGTCGTATATTCAAATGTACCGTACTGAATGCCTGATTGTGAAATAGCAAATTGTAAATTTGTTCGATCACCTTCAGCCATTGGCAAATGTTTCAAGTCCTCTACTGGGTGCCATGCGAGTTTGCCTTCTCTAGTTTCTTTAAACGGTATGCCTTCTATATCCTTTGCAACAAACGTATAAAGCATCCATTCGTCCACTACCTCGTTGTTTTCTTTAATAATCATTGTATAAACACCCTTTAAATGAGCATTTATAGGTGTGACATTTGTTTCCTCTTTAAATTCACGTACAGCAGCCTCATAAATCGACTCACCGCTCTCCATTTTACCGCCAGGAGCTACGTACCAGCCACGTCTCGGCTTCTGAAGTAATAATACTTGATCGTCTTTTATGGCTATTAAATTTGCAATTCTTTGCATAGGCACACCTCTAATCACTTTTACGTTCTTCCTTTTATTATAGCAAGACTAAACAAGGTTTGTCCTCAATTCTAAACTTTAGGCGCATTGCAATTTTAACTTCACCGATACATGTATGGAAACCTATTTTTCAACCTTTATTCAAGCATATGAAACTCCGCCACAAAAAAATTCAAAATTTCCGCTTACAACAAAAATAGGTTGCTCCACCTTATTTGGCGGAAACAACCTACTCAACAAAATAAAAGGGGGATTGCTAATTACACTTTTTATCTTACACCTTTTATATGTCATTCAAGTTACAACTATATTAAGACCGTATTAAAATTGTATTTTTTTCCTTAAAAACTAATCAAAGAGAATCATCACCATAATGTGGGGTTGATGTCCGTTCCGGCTGGGCGCTTTCCTGGAGGCGTCCAGCCTGAACTCCAATCGACTTGTTAACAAAGTGGTATACGTTTTAACAAATGTCATCCACAACTTTTGGTGATGATCCATTCAAAAACAGATTTTAGGAGTGTTCAATTTTAAGCATTAATTTTTTCTAATAATTCTTCCACATAATGCTGTACCGCTTGTGCTGCAATACTTCCGTCACCTGTTGCTGTAACGATTTGACGAAGTGATTTTTCGCGTACATCACCAGCTGCAAAGATACCTGGTACTGTTGTTTCCATATTTTCATTTGTCAAAATATAACCAGCATCATTTAAAATTCCAAGAGACTCGAATGGTTTTGTTAATGGAAGCATACCAATGTATACGAATACGCCATCAGTAACAAAATCAGATTCTGCACCATCTACAGTTGATTGTAATGTTACACTTCCAACTTTACCATCAGCTTCATTGATTTCTTTGACTGTTGCATTCCAAATGAAATCGATTTTTTCGTTAGCAAAGGCCCGATCTTGGAGAATTTTTTGTGCGCGTAATTTATCACGACGGTGCACAATTGTTACTTTATCAGCAAAGCGAGTTAAATAAACGCCTTCTTCAACAGCAGAATCTCCGCCACCTACGACAACAAGATTTTTCTGCTTGAAGAATGCACCATCACATACTGCACAATAGCTGACACCACGGCCTCCAAGTTCTTTTTCGCCAGGCACGCCCATTTTTTTATATTCCGCACCTGTAGAAATAATAATTGCTCGAGTTTTATATTCTTTAGCACCTGATTTTATTGTTTTATATTCCTCACCATCAATAATTTCAGTTACATCGCCATATGCATATTCTGCACCAAATTTCTTAGCATGGTCGAACATTTTTGTTGATAGCTCAGGCCCTAAAATTGTATCAAATCCAGGATAGTTTTCTACTTCTTCTGTATTCGCCATTTGTCCGCCAGGGATCCCACGTTCAATCATTAAAGTTGAAAGGTTGGCACGTGATGTATAAACAGCCGCAGTCATACCAGCCGGACCTGCACCAATTATTACAACATCATAAATTTTTTCTTCTGACATAATACTTCCCCCTAAACAAATACTTTTTTACCTTCATTCAGTAGGTGCGCAAACACCTACTGAATGAAGGTAATGCCTCGGACGCAGCCAAGACTCAATTGATAATAACTTCAGTATGTTCATCGTATGTGAAAGTAAAAAGTTATTCAACTATGTTGCTCACAGTCTAATTATTCGTACTTGGTAAAAACATTAAAATTTCATCAATGTACTTCGATAAAGTTGACACGGATACTCCGTATTGCTGAGCTATCTCTTTTTTTGTCACCTTAAGATTACGAGAAGAGCGGAATAAATAGTCATTTGCTCCTGCAATAGCCGCTGGATTTGTGAAACGATAATTGTTTATCAATGCTTGCTCACAAAGTACAAACCACATTTGGAACATCGGTGCAATTAATGTCGTCAACTTACCATACTGTTCAAGTAAAGTTTCGGACACACTTACTGCTCGTATAAAGCTAGCCTCTACTTTGTTTTTCATATCAAATTGATGTCCTAGTGCATAAGCTAGGAACAGCTTTTCATACGCATTACATTCGTCAACATCTATCCATTTGGGATGTGCGATAATTTCCTGTTTATGCGCTGTACAACTTAGTAAAAATAAACCAAATATGCGTTCACTTGTATAATCGCTCTCCAGCTTCTCCACAATATAATCACGGTCGTGTTCTAATGCATCCAGTGAATACGTGTTTTCTTCTTGACGCCAAGGTTCAAAGCCTTCTTTTTCAGGATCTAGCTCAAGTAGTTGCTCCCATGCACTCTTTGATATTTCTTCATGTCCTGAGAAATAAGCTGCATGAGATAACCAAAAGTAAAAGCCAGCATCGCCTACATAGCCTCTTTTTTGCATGCTACGCAACCATTTAAATGCTAATTCATATTGTCCAACGAGCGCTAATGTTGCACCCAACTTATAGCGATGTTCCCATAAGTATGGCTGAATTTTCACAAGTACTTCTAAAAGATCTTTTAAATCTTCTTCATTTTTTTCATAGTACGCGATAACCGTTAAATTACATAGCGCATGTAAATTCCCTTTATTTTCACGTAATACAGTATTTAGAAGCGCCTTCGCCTGTTCTGCTTCACCAACATAAAAATAGGCAAGGGCTAAGTTGTTATAAGCTGACCAAAAATCCGGTCTATCTTCAATTAACTCTTCTAGCATATTAATAGCTTCAGGGAAATCTCCCTTTTCCATACAACGTCTTGCTTGCTCCTGCCGATATAAATCTTCAGCAGAACCTTCAAGCTCTTCAAAGTCATCCTGCTCAAAATCAACAAAGTCTAATATTTCAGCAGCTTCATCAGCATAAGCACCCTCTGGCTCTATTTCTAAATATTGCTCTGCAAAGCGTTTAGCATCATGTATAATACCGATACATCCTGAAACCTCTGCCATGTAAAAAATAATTTCTGGATTTTCTTTATCTATCTGATAGGCACGACGAAGAAGATCATACGCTTCCTCGAAACGTTGACCCTCTAACTCTACTATCGCTAACTGCAATAAAATCATTGGATCATCAGGACTTAAATCAACTGCTCGCTGTAAATATTTATAGGCTTTATTCATTTGTCCGCTATTCATTGCTTGAATTGATTTTTTATAATAATAGTCGCCTGTTGGAATGAACGACACTATATTCGTTTGATTCTCTTTTTGACGTTTCTTTTCCAATACATTTCCTCCGAAACAAGAAATAAGGAACGTATCATACGTTCCTTTACACAGTAACTTCTATTATAGCATACAATAAGCAATATGCCGTTATTTCTCCTCATGACGTTTTTCTAACACATGTAACACGTCATAAACACTTACTTTTTGCTCTTGTAGTAACACGAGTAGATGATAAATTAAATCGGCAGCCTCCCATTTTACTTCTTCTGTATCGCGATTTTTAGCACCTATAACAACCTCAGTTGCTTCTTCTCCAACTTTTTTACAGATTTTATCGATTCCTTTATCGAATAAATATGTAGTATACGCCCCTTCTGGCATTTCTTGCTCACGTTTCGCAATAACATTGGCAAGTTTAGAAATAATCTCAACAGATCCGACCTTGGCATTTTGCTGAATAATTTCTGTAAAGCAAGAAGTTGTTCCATTATGACAAGCTGGGCCAGAAGGAATTACTTCCACGACTAATGCATCACCGTCACAGTCCGCTTTAATTGACACAACTTTTTGTGTATGGCCACTAGTTGCTCCTTTGTGCCAGAGCTCTTGACGTGAACGTGAGTAAAACCATGTTTCTCCCGATTCAAGTGTTTTTTCAAGCGACTCTTTATTCATATACGCTACAGTTAGTACTTCTTTTGTATTCGCATCTTGTACAACTGCAGTGACAAGACCTTTTTCATCAAATTTAATGCTGTCCATCATCTTACTGCCACTCCTTTTTCACGTAAGTACTCTTTTACTTGTGCTACACTCGTTTCTTTGTAATGGAAGATGGATGCGGCAAGTGCTGCATCTGCATCGACATCTTCAGCTAACACCTCGTAAAAATGGTCGGCATTCCCTGCACCGCCACTTGCAATAACAGGAACTGTCACAGCTTCTCTCACAGCTTTTGTTAAGGCTAAATCAAAACCTGATTTCTCGCCGTCCTTGTTCATACTCGTTAATAAAATTTCACCAGCACCTAAGCGAACCGCTTCCTTCGCCCACTCAGTTGCCTGCCATGATGTTTTATTTCGTCCTCCATGCGTATAAACCATCCATGTAGCATCTTCCTCACTAAAGCGAGCATCAATAGCGACAACAATACATTGTGCGCCAAAAAAATCAGAACCTTCTTTAATCAGCTTCGGTCGCTCTAAAGCAGAAGTATTCACGGATACTTTATCAGCACCTGCACGTAAAATGCGTTTCATATCATCTAATGTACGGATTCCACCACCTACTGTGAATGGAATGGCTAATGTAGCTGCAGTTTGTCGGACGACATCAACCATCGTTTCACGGCCTTCATGTGATGCCGAGATGTCTAGAAACACAAGCTCATCTGCCCCTTGCTCATCATAAAACTTCGCAAGCTCTACTGGGTCACCTGCATCACGTAATGACACAAACTGTACACCTTTTACAACACGTCCTTCTTTCACATCAAGACATGGAATAATGCGCTTTGTTAACATGAGGCCACCCCCTCCAACCACTGCTTTAATAAATACACACCTAGTTCACCTGACTTTTCGGGATGGAACTGCATGCCCGTAATAGAGCCATTTGCAACAATGCCAGGAACCTTAATACCATGGTAATTCGCATAAGCGACAAGCTCTGTTTCATCAATATCGGTCGCATAAAACGAGTGCACAAAATAAACATGCCTTGCCGTCCCTTCGCCCTTTAACCATGAAGGACGCTTTGTTACTACGAGCTCATTCCATCCCATATGCGGTACTCGGTACTTCTGCCCTGCGTTGTCACCACTAAATCGTTTAATGCTTCCTTTAAAAAAGCCCAAACCCTGCGTAGTGGTCACTTCTTCACTTTGCTCAAATAATAATTGCATGCCTAAGCAAATTCCGAGAAGTGGTCGATTTTCAGCTTTCACCTTCTGTAAATATCGATTTAAATTCGTTTCAGCTAAACGTTTGATGGCATCTGGAAATGCCCCAACACCAGGAAGCAACAGCGCATCTGTTGCATCTAGTTCAGTCTCGTCAGATGAGACAATAACCTCACAGCCAAGTCGTTTTAAGGCTTGTTCAACACTAAATAAATTCCCCATTCCATAATCAATAACACCTATTTTCACGTTAACAGCCCCTTAGTCGATGGTACACCTTTCACACGTGGGTCAATTTCCACCGCTGCATCAATGGCACGTGCTAACGCTTTAAAAATTGCTTCGATAATATGATGAGTATTTTGTCCATAAGGTACGATGACATGAACATTCATCCGTGCCTCAAGTGCAAACTTCCACAAAAATTCATGCACTAATTCAGTATCAAAACTACCGACCTTTTCCTTCAAAGGTGGCACACGATATTCTAAGTGCGGACGATTCGAGCAATCTACAACGACCTGTGCAAGCGCATCATCCATGGGCACAAATGCTGTCCCGTAACGCTTTATTCCTTTTTTATCACCGAGCGCTTCACGGATAGCTTGGCCTAAAACAATTCCGAGGTCTTCTGTTGTATGGTGATCGTCTATATAGGTATCACCGTTCGCTTGTATCGTCCCATCAAAAAGCCCATGTTTGATAAATAGATCAAGCATGTGATCCATAAAGCCAACACCCGTTTTAATATCCGCCTTTCCTTCACCATCTAAATCGATAGCTACCGAAATTTGTGTTTCATTGGTTGTACGTTCAACTTTTGCATATCGTTTCTTTTCTGTCATAGTACTACTCCTTTTCCCATCCTCGCGATTCGACTGCACGCGCATGACCTTCTAAGCCTTCCATTCGTGCCAGACGTGCAATTTTCGGTGCATTTTCTGCCCAAGTTTTTTCACTATAAAAGACGATGCTCGATTTTTTCACAAAATCATCAACGTTTAAACCACTTGCAAAGCGTGCCGTGCTATTCGTTGGTAGAACATGATTAGTCCCCGCAAAGTAATCACCCACTGGCTCTGAGCTATAACGACCGATGAAAATACCGCCTGCATGTCGTACTTGTTCAGCTACAGCCTCAGCATTTTTTGTGACAATTTCTAAATGCTCAGGTGCTAGCGAATTAATCGCATCTATGGCATCTGCCATCGTTTCAGCCACATAAATGGCACCAAAGTTTTCTATCGATGCTCGCGCTACCTCTTCACGCGGTAAAGTCGTTAATTGCTTCTCCACCTCATCAGCTACTTTTTTAGCCAATTGCTCAGAAGTCGTTACTAAAATGGCACAAGCCAATTTATCATGCTCCGCCTGTGATAAAAGATCGGCTGCGATTTCATCAGCAAATGCTGTGTCATCTGCTATCACCGCAATTTCACTTGGGCCTGCAATCATATCAATTGCTACCTCACCAAATACTTCACGTTTTGCTAATGCTACAAAAATATTTCCCGGACCTGTAATTTTATCAACGGGAGAAATTGTCTCTGTACCATATGCAAGAGCCGCAATCGCCTGAGCTCCACCGATTTTGTATATTTCTTCTACCCCTAAAATATGCGCTGCCGCAAGTACACCTGGAGGTAATTTTCCATCGCGACCTGCGGGAGATGTCATAACAATGCGCTTGACACCAGCAACTTGTGCAGGAATCACGTTCATCAAGACCGAAGACGGATATGCTGCTGTACCACCAGGAACATAAAGACCTACTGCATCGAGAGCAGTAATTCGTTGTCCAAGCCATGAACCATCTGCAAGCTCCATGCGATAACCTGAACGCTTTTGCTGCTCGTGATAAAGGCGAATATTTTGAGCAGCTTCTGTTAAATCAGCATAAAGCTGTTGATCAATTGAATTAGCGCTCTCTTCTAACTCTTCTTTCGTTACGCGTAAATAGTCAGGGGCAAAGCCATCCCATTTTTCTGTATAAGAACGTATGGCTGCGTCACCTTGTACACGAACATCTTTCAATACTTGGCGTACAACCTTTAACTGTTCTTCATTTCCACCTTCCAGTGGTCGTTTTAAGGAAATACCTTTTTCTAGCTTTAATATTTTCATAGGATTAATCTCCTTTAAATCTAGGTATTCATGTAGGTGCCCCTTTCAACAGGAGGCTTGATTTATTTAACACATTTCTTTAAACGTTTCACGAGATCAATAATACGGTCACTCTTCATGCGATAGCTTACAGGGTTAGCAATTAACCGTGATGATACGTCTGTAATAAATTCATATTCCACTAAGCCATTTTCTTTCAGCGTACGACCGGTTGAAACAATATCGACAATTCGATCTGCTAAGCTAATCATGGGTGCCAATTCAATCGAACCATTTAACTCAATAATTTCAACCTGCTCGCCAATACCCTTATAATATTTCATTGCAATATTAGGATATTTTGTCGCTATTCTTGGTGCAATCTCATTCATTGTCGTATTAGGTAAGCCTGCTGAAGCGATATAACAAGTACTTATTTTCAAATCCAGTAACTCATGCACTTCGCGTTGCTGTTCTAACAAAACATCCTTCCCAGCAATACCAATATCCGCTACGCCATGTTCAACATACACAGGCACATCCATTGGCTTTGCTAATATGAAACGAATTTTCTCTTCTGGAATTTCAAGCATTAGTTTACGGGACATTTCGACTTCTTCTGGTAAATTAAAGCCGGCTTCTAAAAGCATCTCGTATGCCTCGTCAAAAATGCGTCCCTTCGGCATAGCAATCGTTAGTTCATTCACCGTCAACGTCCTCCTGTCCCACAATCACTACTTCTGTGAAGTGTGCTAAAAATGCTTCTTCTTCAACAAGGCTACTCCTTAACTGCAATGTTGCCTGTTTACCAGTTGCTCGTAGCGTTTTTACCTTTGCAATCGCCTCTTCAAATTGTTCTTCCTCAAATAACACGACTGTAGTTTCTTGTCGTTCAACAGACTGCCCATCCAATGTTTCTAATAAGCGATCAACGCGAATACTAAATCCTGTAGCGCCTACTTTTGAGCCAAATACCTCCAGCAATCCGTCATAGCGTCCCCCATTGCCTAATGGAAAGCCACTGCCGGTAGCAAACACTTCGAATAACATGCCTGTGTAATAGCTCATATGACTAGAAAGTGTAAAATCAAAGGCTACATAATCCGCTAAGTCTGCAATTTCAAGTAGTTTAGCGAGCTGTTGCATATATTCTAATGCGTCATTTTTCCGCACGTATTTTTCAATATCTTGAATTTCTTTTACATTCATAGCTTCTTCAATAAATTGCAGTAATGCATCGGATTTTGTTTTAGGTAAATCAAATGATTCCACTGCTTCTTCAAATCCTACATAATTACGTTGCACAAGGAGTGCTCGTAGTATATTTTGTTGTTCAACGCTTTCTGTATAATCTTGTAAAATACAATTTAATATACCTGCATGACCGATCGTCATTTTAAAATTCACTAATCCAAAATGCTTTAATAACTCCATAGCTGTCACAATAACCTCAGCATCAGCAAATACAGAATTGTCCCCAATTAGCTCGATCCCCATTTGATCAAATTCTGCCGGACGCCCACCTTCCGCTTCCTGTGCGCGAAATACGCTAGCAAAATAAGCGAGACGTACTGGGATCATCTCTTTTAATAGTTTTGACGTTGCCACGCGTGCAATCGGTGTTGTCATATCAGGTCGTAATACTAACGTGTTGCCTTGGCTATCTACTAATTTAAATAAATGCGCATCGGCTATTGCAGATGCTTTACCGACTGTATCGAAATACTCTACTGCAGGTGTTTTAATAAATTCAAAGCCTCTTCGGCATAAAAAGTCTCGTCCAGTATTTCTAACAGTCTCTACCTTTTCGAATATTTGTGGAAATGTATCGCGCATTCCAAGTGGTTTTTCAAACATTTTAATCGACGACATTTTGACACTTCCTTATGATTCACTTTAACTCACTAGAGTGTTAGAGAATTAGATTATGAAAGAATTCTAACTTATTTCTTCTTTTCCGTCAATTCAACTCCGTTAAATTATCGAATAATTTCAATACTGATTATTCTGTTAATTATACTTAAAAATAAAAAATTTTAAACTTTAATCAACAGAGTAAGCTTTTTTTCTCCTTAAACAAGTAAATCTTTAGACAAAAAAACTGTGCGTAGTAAGGCTGCACAGTTTAAGGTATTGAAAAATAAAATCATCAAGGAAATCTATATGAAATTTATGGCGAGTGATTTCCGGTCCAGGCTACTCGCTTTCCAGCGGGCGAGCGTCGAGAGCTTCCTCCGAATTGTTGTTGCTGTCGCTACGCTTTCATACAAAGCTGCTGTAGTTTCGTTTTATTACTATTAATTAGAATGTCATGCCAGAAGATACATGCTATGTGAAGTGGTTGATGGAGTGGAGACTGAGCGATTCCTTGGGGATCAGCGCTAGAGGAACGGAAATCAACCCCTCGTTTTGCCGAATTTAAGATGATCCCTTAACTTCACAACAGCTTTTCAAAAGAAAAAAACTGTGCACAGCAAAGCTTGCACAGTTTCGATGTTATTATTTTTTTGGCGTGGACCATTCTACTACTTCATTGCGTTTGCGTTCCGCCATTTGTTCAGCTGAATAAATAATTTGCATAGGATTGCCGCCTGCTAGACAACCTGCTGGCACATCCTTATGTACAAGGGTTGCAGCTGACACGATCGCACCGTCACCTATCGTTACACCTGGTAGTATCGTTGAATTCGCACCAACCATTACTTCATTGCCAATATGAACATCCCCTAGACGATATTCCTCTATTAAATATTCATGCGCCAAAATAGTCGTATTGAAGCCTATAACGGTATTGTCACCTATGTGAATACGTTCCGGAAACATTGTATCTGGCATAACCATTAAAGCTATGGAAGTTTGTTCACCAATGTCCATTTTTAAAAAAGTTCTATACAACCAGTTTTTCACACGTAAAAATGGTGTGAAGCGTCCAATTTGAATGACAATGAAACACTTCATCACCTTCCAAAAGGACACCGTGTCATAAATATTCCAAAGCGAGTTTGCTCCTTCGACACGATAGCGTTCTGTTTTACGTGCCATTTACTTACCCCGCTTTCACAATTTCAAATAAATCCGTCATATGATGCAACATATATTCCGGTTTGAATTGCTGTAAGTATTCCTCACCTTTAAATGCCCATGCGACACCAGCTGCTCTAACTCCAGCGTTATGTCCTGCCTCAATATCGTGGGAATTGTCACCAATCATAATGGCTTCTTCCTTGTTTACTCCAAGGCGTTCAAGCGCCAGTAAAACAGGCTCTGGATTAGGCTTTACATTTTTCACATCATCCGTACCAATACGGATATCAAATAAATGACTTGCTCCTAGAACAGATAATCCACGATCAATCATCCCATTACGCTTTGTAGACACAATCGCTAATTTGATGCCCATATCCTTTAATTGCTCTAAAGTTGATACCACATCAGGATATTGAGTGACAAGCTCATCGTGGTGCACTTCATTATATTCACGATATTTTGCAATCATTGCTTCCTCTTCACCAGGAGCAATGTCACTAAATGTCTGTTTTAGGGACGGTCCAAGGAATTTCAGGCAATCTTTTGGCGAATATTGCCCGGGAAATCGCTCGTTTAAAACATGCATAAATGTTTGAATGATTAAATCATTTGTATTGAGTAATGTACCATCAAAATCAAATAGTAATGCCTTAACAGTCATGCTGCGCACCCCTTATTTATTATCTAAATACTTCACTGCGGGTTTTACTTTTATACGTCGGTAAATAATCGCACCTAGCCCCACTACAATACCTATTATTGAAACAACCTGAGCTGAGCGTAAATCTCCTACTAAATATAGGCTGTCTGTACGCATACCTTCTATAAAGAATCGACCGATTGAATACCAAATTAAATAGCCGAAGAATATTTCTCCACGATTTAAATTTACTTTGCGTAATACTAGTAAAATAATTAAACCAATGACGTTCCAGACGGATTCATATAAAAAAGTAGGATGTACATATGTTCCTAACTCTTCAATATACATTTGATTAATAATCCAATCCGGCAACATTAATTGTTCTAAAAATTCACGTGATACTGGACCGCCATAAGCTTCCTGGTTCATAAAATTTCCCCAGCGCCCAATTATCTGTCCAATTAAAATACTCGGTGCCGCAATATCTGCTACTCGTAAAAAGCTTATATTTCTTCTACGAGTGAATATGTAACCTGTCAAAAATGCCCCAATAAGTGCACCGTGAATAGCGATACCACCATTCCAAATTTCAATAATCTTCCCCGGGTTTTCACTATAATAATCCCAACGCATCGTTACATAATAAATACGTGCGCATATTATGGATATAGGAACAGCCCATAGTAATAAATCAGCAAGAAAATCCTCCGGTAGGCCCCTCTTAACAGCCTCTCTTTGTCCAACAATATAAGCTAAAATTATACCCGATACAATTAGTAACCCATACCAACGAACGGGGATAGGTCCTAAATGGAAAGCAATCGGATTAATATCTAATAATAATAAATCCATCTTAAACTCCTCTCATCTATCATATAGGCTATTGTATCCTATTAACGAACAATTAATCATCTAATTCATCCGCTGATGAAATCACCTCATCTAATCTTCTAGAAAACTCTTCGGCTGCATTAACACCCATTTTTTTCAAACGGTAATTCATTGCTGCTACTTCAATAATAACAGACACATTTCGTCCAGGTCTTACAGGAATCGTTAACTTCGTTAATTCCGTATCAATGATTTTCATTTTTTCTTCCTCTAAACCTAGACGATCATATACTTTTTCTGGATCCCATATTTCTAATTCGATCACTAATGTAATACGCTTGTACGGACGTACCGCACTTGCTCCAAAAAGGGTCATAATATCGATAATACCGATGCCTCGAATTTCGAGTAAATGTTCTAAAAGAGGTGGTGGACTACCAATTAAAAAGTTCTCTGACTCCTGACGGATTTCTACACAATCATCAGCCACTAAACGGTGCCCCTTCTTGACAAGCTCAAGTGCTGTTTCACTTTTCCCTACACCACTTTTTCCGATAATGAGTACACCGATACCGTATATATCCACTAAAACTCCATGAGCAGCAGTCATTGGTGCTAAGCGACCTTCTAAATAGTTTGTTAGTCTACTCGAAAATTTCGTTGTTGTCATATGTGTTTTAAATACAGGTACATGTTTTTCATTGGACGCCTGTATAAGTTCCTTCGGTACCTCTAAATCCCGAGAAATAATAATAGCTGGTGTATCCTGCGAACATAGTAGACGCATGCGTT
Organism: Lysinibacillus sp. NPDC056959; assembly: GCF_042674095.1. Lineage (NCBI taxonomy): Bacteria > Bacillati > Bacillota > Bacilli > Caryophanales > Bacillaceae > Lysinibacillus > Lysinibacillus sp. NPDC056959. The sequence continues at coordinate 24,004 of NZ_JBHURE010000036.1, forward strand.
CCAGTTTCACATTTGCAGGTAACATTTCAAAAAATGAAAGTTCTGTTTTTCCAAGCAATTGGACTCGATTTGCAGGATAATGCGTAAAATATCCCGCCATTTCAAGCCCAGGTCTTGAAATATCACTCGTAACAATCGTTCTTCCTATTCCTTCCTCACCAGCTAACAATTCTAACTTAAATTTCTCCATAACGTCTCTTGTTAATACTACGACCAATGTTTTGTAGCCTCCATTCAAAGGAATTGAATATGTTTTGTCTGTGTTAACAGTCAGTAAAATTCCCACTATCCGTGGCAATTAACTGGCTGTATACACCCGATTGGTTCAACTAGCAATCAGCTTACTGATTGCAGTTTCACTTTATTTTAGCATGTCTAAGTTTAAAAGAACTATATTTACACTCTTTCTTCATGACTAAAACTTCTACACATAAAAAAACTAGCGGTTCTCCACCCCCGCTAGTTTCATGATCATTTTATTTTTGAGTTGCCAACCATTTAGCAACTGCTTTTGCATCTTCGCCTTTAACAATACCAGGAGGCATTGAACCTTTACCATTTTCTATAACGTCTAAAAGTTCAGCTTCCGAAAAACGAGAGCCAGCATCATTAATTTGTGGTGCATTTCCTTGGCCTTGTAGTTCACCACCATGGCAAGTAATACAAGATTTCATAGCAAGTGTTTCGCCATCTGGAGCAGCAGTTTTTGAACCTTCATCTGCCGTTTTACCTCCACCACAAGCGGCTAAGAAGATTGCTGAACCAATCGCTACTGTTAACATTGCCTTTTTCATTAGGGACCCTCCTCAAAGTAAATAAGTATCTTTCCCCGACATTATACCAAAGTTATGCACGTTTGAAACCTTCTCCCAACACCTCATAAGCATTAGAAACGATCACAAACGCTGATGGGTCAACGTTTTTAATGAGTTGTTTCAGCTTTGTGAATTCTGTTTGGTAAACCACAACCATCAAAACTGGTCGCGCTTCCCCTGTATAGCCACCTATTGCAGGCAACTTTGTCACTCCTCGATTGATCTCGGCATATATGGCATCACGTACCTCATCTTGTTTCATTGTAATAATGTAAATCATTTTAGACTGACTAAAGCCAAGCTGAATAATATCAATCGTTTTTGTCGTGACATAAAGTCCAATCAGGGCATACAAACCTTTCTCTAAGTCAAAAACAATTGCTGCACTAATTGCGATAATCCCATCAATTAAAAGTACACTTGTACCAAGCGTTATTCCAGTATACTTTGTAATAATTTGCGCTAGTAAATCAGTGCCACCAGTAGAAGCATTCCCCTTAAAAACAAGTCCTATTCCTATACCGACTACAATCCCCCCAAATAGTGCACCGAGTAAAGGATTATCTGTCCAAGGACTCCAACTGTTCGTTAGTAATACAATGAACGGTAATGTCACTGTTCCAATAAACGATTTTATCCCAAACTTCTTTCCAAGTAATAATATACCTGCTATAAATAATGGAATATTAAATGCATATTGTACTAAGCCAGGATTCCAACCAAATAAACCGTTTAAAATTGTACTAATCCCGCTTACTCCGCCAGAAGCTACTTGATTTGGCAGTAAAAATACATTAAAGCCGATGGCAATAATTGCAGCTCCTACTATGACGTATACATACTCCACAATGCTTTCCCTTACATCATGAATTTGATTCACTTCCCCCACGCCCACTTCAACTTTCAGAATTTTTTAAAGACGAGATGATTATAGCAAATAGTTTTCGCATTGAGAACTTCGTCTTGATGAAGGAACATGTATTTTTATAGTTTGCATTATGTATTACATCTATGACAATTAGATTCATCATCATAACGTGTGGTTGATTTCCGTTCCGACTGGGGGCTTTGTTGCTGCCGCTTTGCTTTCGCTACAAAAAACATTTGCCGCTGCCGCTTCGCTTTCGCGCAGAGCAAAGCTTCCTGGGGGCGTCGGGGTAACAGGATGTTGGTCACGAAGGCGTTATCACAGGACGTGATGCTCTTAGCCTTCGTTCCCCTACTTGCTCGCTGCAGGGTCTCGGGCCAACAGATGTTTTTTGCGCGAAAGCGTAGTGCTAACGAAGCGGCACCGATGTTGGTCACGAAAGCGTTACAGGATATGATGCTTTTAGCCTTCGTTCCTCTATTGCTAATCCCCAAGGAGTCGCCCAGTCGTAACGAAGATCAACTAATGGCAAGCTGGCTTATTAAAAACAAAAAAAATAAGCTACCTTAAAAAATTTAAAGATAACTTATTTTTGACTTTTCACTAAAATATATACTTAACGGCTTTTTCCACTAAACAAACGAAGATTGATTCTTATTTTTATAAAGACTTTTCTGCCCACTCCATGGATTCATTGTATAAAAGATCAATAGTTGAAAAATCAATAGTAAACTGAGTAGCTAATCTTTCTAATGTAGACCAATCTAACTTGCCTAACGCAGTACTGAATTCCAAATAAGGTGTCATTTCAGTTTGATTACCTAAAAGCGTTGCTGTAACGTCTTCTGAAAAAGGTAGCTGCTGTAAAATGACATTCAGCGGTCTTTGCAACATCGTGTCTATTAATGAAAACATCCCAACTAAAAAATATTCAGAGAAATTTTTCTTATAGGAAAGCTTGGCTAATTTCTCACATACCTTTGCTCTAAATAAAGATGTACGCATGACTTCTTTAAACAGATCATTATCAGTATTTCTGTCAATTTCTCGCATCGCCAATAAATAAATCCACTTTCGTAAATTTGGAACCCCGAGTAATATAATCGCTTGTTTAATCGAACGAACCTTGGATTTAGAACGCAACTCTGAATTATTAACCATATGCAATAATTTATATGTTAATGAAATGTCACGCTCAATACTTTCCGCTAATAACTGTATATTAGGTTCCTCTTCTTTTAATAGCGTAATAATATATAAATATTGAATTGTATTCGCAGGTATATCGGTTGCTGTAATTATTTGAGGTTGTTCAAAAAAATAGCCTTGAAACAATTCATAACCAGAATGCTTCGCCACTTCAAATTGCTTACGTGTCTCTACTTTCTCAGCGAGCAATTTTATGTGAGGGAAATTTTCTTTCACTATATTTTCAATTTCCATTCGCTTCAGTAGTGGTGACGATAAAAAGTCAACTTTTATATAATCGATATAAGTGAATAACTCATCATAAACTTGTACTTGATCATCTAAAATAAAATCATCTAATGCTATTTTAAACCCATATGATTTGAGCTCAATAACTCTCTCAACTAACTGAGCTGTAATAGGGACATCCTCTAAAATCTCAATAACAACTTGCGATGGATTTATGTATTCATTTAAAGAACTCATAAGTAAGTTTTCTGTAAAATTAACAAAACTAGGTTTTCCTTTTGTTACCTCTTCAATGCCAATTAAAAGAAATGAGTTTACTAATACATCAATTGTGGCAGCATCTGAATCGACCATTGGAAAAGCATTCACGTTTTTGCTGCGATATAATAATTCATATGCAACGATTTGTTCCTGAAGGTTAAAAATTGGCTGTCTGCCGATAAATACTTCCATTTCGTCGCCCCCCATTTCTCTAGTTATTAGTAACATTATTATAGCATTTTTCAGCACTATCTGCTTATCATTCAAGTAACTGTCTAAAAATCGACTAACAATAATTAACATTATATACAATAAAATAAATCGCCCATATAGCATAGTGATTTTCGGTCCATTGGTGGCGTACGATGAGCCACTATGATCCTATCCCTAAGGGGTCTCCTAGTCCCTAATCCTCAGTATGTATCATCCTCAACACTCGTTGATGAGTTTCAAAAAAATCGTTACCCAAAACTCCAATTTACTCATAATAAACTATTATTCCTTTTGCCGATCTGCCTTTTCAAATTCACTCAAACCTCACTTATATAAATTTGTAAAATATTATCTTTTCATGTGGACATTTACCAAATTTCGATGTATAGTACATCACAACACTAATGCACTATATTTTGTAGCAACGAAAGGGGGTTTTTCGATGCACGTTCATCTAGATGGTACAACACCGATTTATATACAAATTGCTGAATGGCTGCAGCACGAAATCATTGCCGATCGATTACAAGCAGACCAGAAAGTCTATTCACAATACCAACTAGCTGAGTTATTCAATATAAATCCCGCCACAGCTGGTAAGGGATTGACAATTTTACTGGAAGAGCAACTTTTATATAAAAAACGGGGGTTAGGAATGTTTGTGACTATAGATGCTAAGGAACGAATTTTATTGAAACGTCGAAACGAAATATTGACCAAAATGGCACAAGAGATCGTATTAGAGGCAAAACGTTTACTTGTATCTGATGAAGAATTGCTAGTGCTTATTCGAAAAACACAGGAGGGGTTGGAATGAATATTATTCAATGTAAGGAGTTATCTAAAAGCTTTGGACGTCGTCAAGCACTGCAACGTGTAACCTGCACTATTGATGCAGAAAAAATTATCGGCATTATTGGTCGCAACGGTGCAGGTAAGTCGACATTGCTGAATATTTTTGCAGGCTATCTAAAACCTACGACTGGTTCATGTAAAGTATTTAATGAAAATCCCTTTAATAATATTCAAACAGCTGCCAATATGATTTTTATCGATGATCAATTAAGCTTCTCAGATTACTTGTCGCTCGAAGATATTCTTAAGATGGGAGCTGATTTTTATCCTAATTGGCAAAATGAATTAGCTCATCGCATGCTCGATTATGCGGGTATCGACCTTACAGCAAAGCACCAGCAACTATCTAAAGGTCAATTGGCAACCTTTAATCTTGTTTACGGATTAGTAAGTCGCTGTGCACTAACCATTTTAGATGAGCCGATGAATGGTATGGACGAAGCGATTCGTACAGATTTTCACAGAGCAATTTTAAAGGAATACCTAGCATTTCCACGGACATTCTTAATTACTAGTCACCATTTACAAGAGATGGAATCTATCTTAGAAGAAATTTTATTAATAGATGAAGGCTCCGTCATTGCCCACGCGCCATTGGATGAATTTAAGGAACAGCTCATATCACTTCACGGACCAAGTGATGAACTTGCAGATCTGCTCTCTGAGACTGAAGTTTACGCTCAAAAGATTGTAGCAGGGATGACCTCAGCTGTAGTAGATGCTAGTAAACTATTCGTCTCAGAAGAAATACTTCGAACAAAAGGCATCAAAGTATCAGCCCTTACTGCAAGTGAAGTTTGCATGTATTTAACAACTAAAAAAGGACGTGATATTGATGCAATCTTTGACTAATATTTCACTTAAAGCAATTGTAAAAAAACAAGTGAAATGGAAAGCAAAATTAAATATTTCTGCCCTTAGCTCCTTGGTTATTGTACAAATCATTTTTGGCGTTTTAACATCTAGCTCTGGAAGTGCCTCTTCTGGTTATGGACATGGAAATTTAGATGTTCGATTTTCAATTTATTCACTCGATACATTTCTTATTGTTTCAGCCATTTGGGCATTTATCGTAGCACTTCTTTTTACCACAAAAGCGTATCGAGTTGATGATTTATCCGTTATTTCTAGTCGGACATCAAGCGCCATCGCAAATATATTTGTCATGATCATGTACAGTTTTATTGCAGTCATTATTATGATTTCGACTTACTATTTACAAGTATTAGGGATTTTGTTAGTGGAAAAGGAATCTTTTGTGAAAGAAGGTCTATTTATTTCACCAGCAACATTCATATTATGCTTCAGTAGCATTTGTTTATTTGGTGCAATCGGCTTACTATTTGGCACCAGCATCAAAGGGCCCTTAGTGATAAAAATATTTCTATCTACTTTTATGGTGTTTAGCTTTATTTACATTTTTATGGCACCAAACATTATTCCTCTAATGATGCTACCAAATCTTGTGATTAGTGTTCTTTGCTTGCTTGCGGCTACACTATGCTTTAGCCTCACTATTTGGATTGCTAATAAATCGGAGGTGTCTCGTAAATGATAGTAACTACAATATACTTTTTTACTTCAATACTACTCGTAATTGCTATTTTTCAAATACTAAGTAAATTAGGTAATAAAACTAAAAGAATTTGGACCCCAAAGCGTATTATGATTGGCATTACTAGTTATATCATTCTAGGACTCACTGCTTTCATTTATATTAGCTTTTTTTCAGATTCAAAAATACCAGTACTTTCTCCTTCTGATATTAAACAAGTTGAGAAAAAATTTGATCAAATCCAAAAGTATGATCAAGAATTCAATTCTTCGTATTTAACTTCAGACTACAAAAAGAAAACATGGGAAATTGACTTTGATGGAGATACATTACCTGTTGTAATAAATAGTGATGACAATAATTTAAGCTTGAATATTCGACAACGTTATAATGACAATATTGAATCGGGGAAAGCTCTTATTACCTATTATCAATTTCCTTTCATAATAAATGGTGTCGATCTTTCTGACGAAGTACCACTACCTGATGTATATGTGGCACAAAACCAGTTATTTATTGAATCTCTTTCTAAACAACTAGTAAATTATTATCATTTAAAAGCAACAATAGGCTTCTTAGATTTTAATCGAGGGGCAGAACGATACGAAATGGATAATTCCTATTCAAATATTTTAGTTATCGACATACCACGCGGTACAGAAGTAGAAGATTCTCAAGGTCTTATCTATTATTTAGAATAGTAAAAAATAGATCATCCCCAATAATTAGCGTTAAAGCATAAACTATATATGATGCGACTTGCTTGAGAATCAGCGTTCCAGACGATATCCTAAAATGCAAACGAATAGGGCAAGAAGGCTAGAGTATCAAGTCCTGTGATAACATCTGCCGCTATGTTAACACTAGCTTTCGTACAGAAAAGAACTTTCGTTTTAGTGATGAGTAAAAAAGGACAGTCCTAAGTGATCTTCTTTCACTTAAATTGTACCCTTTGTAAAGGACATTTAAAAAAAGGTTAGGAAACTTTTTGAAGCTGCTGTCTGTATTTTGCAGGCGGTAGCTTTTTTAAATTCCATTGCCCTCGATAATGATTGTAGTAAATCATATAACTCTTAATTTCTTTCTTTACTTCTTCTAACGTCTCACATGTTCTAATAGTTGTTTCATCTTTAAAATGCCCAAAGAATGATTCTTGAGGTGCATTATCCCAACAATTTCCACGGCGTGACATGGACTG